>JAUVAM010000129.1 GCA_030591745.1 Deltaproteobacteria bacterium | reverse complement strand
GCTTGGCATGTTTCAACCTGGGCAATGCGCGGCCGAGTCGCTCGAAAATCTTCAGAGACTCGGCAAAGCGTTTGTCGGCCAGGGCCTTGTCACCTTCAGCCATCAACTGCTTGGCCACATCCTTCAGGGCCTTGCGGTGGGCATGGTTGTCGGGTCGGCGTACGATGGCTCGCTTGAACGCATCCAGGCCAGCCCAGGGATCGCCCGACGCCACTGCTGCTTGCCCATCTTTGGCATCCAAGTCCGCCAAGGTCTTCTGCATCATGGCCACTCGTTTGCGAGCCTCTCCATTCTCAGGCTCTTTCTTCGCGGCCTTTTCGTACTCATCCAAGGCTTCCTCATAGAGCTCCGAGTCGGCCAACTCGTCTCCGCGACGCAGATGGTCCGCGGCACCCCAACACCCCGAGACAAACAAGAAGCCCAACAAGACTACAAAACACTGAATTCGCATTGATTTCATAGAGTCAGCTTAGATTCGCAGGACGAGCATGTCAAAAAATTCCCCTGGCTCAGGGCATGGGATGCCAGGCGCTATCAGGAAAATCCATGCGGGTCCTCCCAAAAATCAACAAAGGACGACCTGGGCTGACCAAATCCCCCGAACTGGGATGGGGATCGACCAGCGAAGCATCGTCATTCAGGTCAATGAAACCAAAGACCTTGTACTCGGCCTCAACAACAAAATTAATTTGAAAATCGCAAGTCGGTCCCAGCAGGCGACAGTCCGTGATGTAGTATGCATCACTGTCAATTTGATCATCCGGCCCAACCAGCCTGAGGTAAACCCGATGGCCTGAGGCATCCACACTGGTGGATTCCAAAGTACCGTAGAAAATGTGACTTGGTATTTCCTCAAGACCTCCTCCACAAGACGACAAAAAAACCAAGCCCAAGATACACATCAAATAAAACCGAATCCGCATGAATCGCTCCCTCATGGAAAGCAGTTAGTCCCCAACAAAATGCCTAAGTCAACGAAAGCACCCTGTGCATCATGGGCCAGATATCCCCCGCCAGCCCGCAGGCCGATAAAAAAACGCTCACCCAAATCATGCATTAGTTCCAAACCACCGCCAGCCACAAGCCGCGGATCGGAAGCCTGCTCCACATCCATCCAGATTCCAGCCCGGGCATCGGCAGCCACCTCCAAATTGCAGAACCGAAACAGATGCAGGCGCAGGCTTGCTTGAGCCGCAAACCCAGTGGTTTCTATCACACCCAGGCCAACAGAAAGCCCCAAGGCCAAGGGACCTGCGACTCGCATTCGGCCCTCGGCGCCGAAGGAAAACTGAACCAAATCCTCGGCTTGATTAAAATACTGGGGTCCGAGAAACAGATTGGCGCGAAAGCCCCAGTCATCCCGCCCGCAGGGCACCAATTCCAACTCCCGGGCACACGGCCCCTCACCGGGAACCGGACAGCACAGAAGTACGCTCAGGGCCAATATCCTGGACAGGGCTATATTCATATTTCGTCCTCGCCCCCATCCTCCCCGTCCTTATCCACCCCGCCCACATCCGGCAAGACATCCAACCCCAGGATGGATTCTGGGCTTTTGGCCGGCGCGTGTTTGGGCTTGGGGGGATCGACAGGTGCCAGGGTCGAGGCAGCCTTGGGAGACGGCGCGGGTGCCGCCCTTGGGCGCGGGTCTTCGACAGGCATGGCTGGCAGGGTTCCATCCAACTCACGTTTGGAAAACCCTGTTGCTTCCTTGGGTGCTTCTTCCTTGGGTGCTTCTTCTTTAGGTGCTTCTTCTTTAGGTGCTTCTTCTTTAGGTGCTTCTTCTTTAGGTGCTTCTTCCGCAGGCACTTCCTCTGGTTCAGGCCCCAGGGCTTTCACGGCAGGAAACTGGCTGGGATGCATCACATCTTCCATCAAGCCCCCTACCACTTTCTGGGATGAAGGCGCGCAGCAGAAACGCTCCACCACGTCGTAAAGCACCTCCTGGCCCCAGCGAAAAGCCTCCACACCGATGCGTTCATTGTGCCCGTGGGCCAAACGCGCGATTTGCTCGGTCTTCTCGTTGTTCATCGGCGCAAAGCCGTAAGTGACTACACCCAATTTGTCCAAATGCTTGGCATCCGTCAGCCCCGTCAACAAATAGGGCACTACCTCGGCCTCCGGTTCCCGTTCCACGATCACGCGGCGAATCAGATCGAAGAGCGGCGTGTCGTAACTGTAAGTCAAAGGCTCCATCCACTTAAGGCACTCTAGCTCAACCTCTTCGCCCAATACCTTGGCCAACTCTTTCCGAAAACTCTCCCAGGTCTGACCCGGCAGGACTCGCCCGTCCAGGTCCACTTCCGCGGAAGAAGGGATGACGTTGGTCAGCGCACCCGAACGGATCTGAGTCGGTGAAGCGGTGTTGTGCAGTTGCGCTGCAAAAAGCCTGGCCTGCTCCGGATCCAGCAGGGCGAGGGCCTTGGAATGAGTCATGGGATTGAGCAAGGCCTTCAAGGCCAAGCGCACATGGGTCTTCTGCTGAGCCGCCACCTGTTCCACAAAATGACGCACGGTCTCGGTCACGTGCAAGGGCAAGCCCTTTTTGCCAAGGCGAACCAAGGCCCTTGCCATCCGGTGGGGCGCACTGTTCGGATCCGGTACCGATGCATGTCCGGATTGACCGTGAAAACGGGCGCGGCACCAGGCGGCACCCCGCTCGGCTACCTGCACCGGATAGTATGTCCGGCCTTTGATCTCCGTGCGAAAGCCTCCGACCTCGCAGAGGGCGAACTCGGCGTCGAGCAGGGCCGGATGTTTCTCGACCAAATAGGCCGCCCCGTATTCGCCCCCGCTTTCTTCATCGGCCACAGCGGCGAAAATCAAATCTCGCTGGAGTTGCTTGCCCGCCCGCTTTAGACCCAGAATGCACATGAGGCTCATGGCGACCATGTGCTTCATGTCCACAGCCCCTCGCCCGTACAGATATCCCTCATGAATCTCCGCGCCAAATGGATCATGATTCCAGTGCTCGGCCTCCGCCGGCACGACATCCAAATGACTCAGCAGAAGAAGGGGTCGCTCGTTGCTGTTGCCCTTAAGCCTGGCCACCACGTTGCCTCGTCCGGGGGCAGACTCGATCAGCTCAGGCGAAAAGCCTTCTCGTTCCAAAATCTGGGCTAAATATCGGGCCGCTGCCATCTCCTTGCCTGGCGGATTACTCGTATCAAAACGCAACAGAGAGCGTAGATGTTCCAAGGATTCATCAGCAAGGTCAGTCGGCATCATGACGGTCTAACTCCACAAAAATAGGGGGTGACTTCAGGAGTCGCCAGGCACCGGCTCCTTAAGCTTGGCTGTTTCCTCTGATCGATCAGCCAAATCACGTTCCAGGGTTCGAAGCCGCTGCTCACGTTCCTCCAACAATTGCCTCAGCTGCTTGGCGGTCAAATCGGCCTGATCTCGAACATTGCGAATTTCCGCATAACTCGTGGTCAGCGCCTCTTGGTTCTGAGCCAACTGCTGCAACAGTTCCTGCTCTCGGGCCGCCGCCGCCTGGCGAACCCGCTCCTGCTCCGCCCCATCGCCCGAAGCGCTCTTGGCCTGTTCTTCAAGCTCCATCACCCGTGCGTAATGGGCATCAAGTTTCGCCTGCCCCTCAACCCCCCGCGTCCGCTCTCCCGCCAGAGCCTCCTGGACCTCATCTTTCTGCCTCTCAAGCTCATGTCGCAGTTCTTCCGCCTGAGCCAAGCGAGTGGTCAAGTCATGCATTTGCTCATCACGTCTGCGAATCTGGTCGCCCAATGAGCCGAGCTCGATCTCCGTTTGCTCCCTGTGTTCCGCCATTTGCTCTTGCAGGTTGGCCAGACGTGACTGCAATGTGCGCTCACGATCCGAAGCCAACTCCAGGGCCTCTTGCAGAGGCAGACGCGTCTGCTCTTCTTGCTTGCGCAACAACTCGCATTCATCCTCAAGCTTGCGCACCTGGCCGCGCTCTTGCTCAACCAAACCACGCGCCTGCTCCAGGTCTGCCTCGCGTTCAGTCTTCTGCTTCTCATAAGCATCAATTCGGCTCTTCTCTTCCCTCAGAAGACGCTCCAATTCCTCGACCTGGGCCTTGCTGTCCATGGCGTGACCCAACTCGTCCTCTTGCCGGCTCTTGATCTGCCCGATTTCCAGGGTCAACCGGTCACGCTCCATGACCAGGCTCGCGACCTCTGCGCTTGCCTCATCACGTTGCGCCTGCAGGTGATCCAACTCATCCAGGTTGCGCTCCTGCTCTGCCTTCATCGTCTCTTTTTCCGCCTGAAGGTCAGCCAAGGCTTCCTTGCGTTGCTCCAATTCCTTGCGATGCCAGGCCAGATCTCGCTCCATCCCCTCGAGACGACCCGAGGCGGACTCGGCCTCGCTCAATCGGTCCAGCACTTCAGCCAAGCGCGCCTCAGCTTTGTCCAGCTCGCGTCGCTGTCTGGCTGCCCGGGCGTGAGTTCGGTCGAAAGCATCACGCATGCGCTTGGCATCTGCCGACTGGTCCTCCAGGCGACGTCGCAGCATGAGCACATCTGCCTCGGCCTGGGCGAGCGTTTGCAACACAACACGATGGTCCTCGTCTTCACCCACGCGCAAGTTGTCCAATTGAGACAACAGATGCTCTCGCTCTTGCTCTTGCTCCACCAGCGCCGAACGCAGAAGCTCAATGGCCGCAGCCAAATCCTCTTCATTGCGACGCGCCACAAAAAGCTCACGAGTCAATTCATCAACTTTCTCCTGGGCATCTTTCTGCTGCAAGACGTGCTGTTCTTGACGATCTTTCAACGAATCAAGCAATCGTTGTTGATCGTGCTCCTTGGCTTGATCCTCTTGCAATCGATTGACGACTTCCAGCAAATCCGATTCCAACTCTTGATTGCGTTCAGTCTGTTCGGAGAACTTCTGCTGCAGGGCGCTATATCTTTCCGCCTCGGCAGTCAGATGCCCTCGAAGCTGCAAGGCCTCTTGCTGAATATCCTCCAACTCCCCCTCCAGAACAGGCATTTGACGATGCAAGGCCTCCCGCTTTTCCTGCTCGGCCTGAACCAGCTTACTCGAATCCTCCACTACAACCTGCTGTCGGCGGAGGCGGTCCTCCATTCCTTCCATTTCCACCCGCATGCCACGGCTGCCATCCCTCAACTGTGCGTTCTCTTGCTCCAGGACCTGAAACTGACCTTGGGCGTCATCCAACTCGCGAAGCAATCGCTCGATGCGACGGTCGGTCTGCACCTGCAAAATACGCCACTGCTCATCCTCGGCCCGCAGGGTTATCAACTGACCTTCTTCCGCCAGGCGCCCCTGGCGCATCTCATTCAGATCCCGATCGGCCTCATCCAAGCGAGCCTGCAATTCCCGGTTTTCCCTGCGCACCGCGGCAATGAGCGCCTCCGCCTCAGGTCGCCTGTTGGCAATCTCCATCTGCAACTTGGCCTGCCGCGCCAGCTCTTTTTCGAAAGAAGCAACGCGCCTGGCTTCGGCTCCCAGCGCCTCATCGAGACGCTGGACTTCATCCCGCGCGGCTTGCAGCCAGCTGGCCTTCTCTTCTCGTTCGTCGCGAAGGGGCTGCAACTCCTGCCGGATGGCGTCGCCACCGCTTCGACTCGAGGCCAACTCGGCCTCCAGACCCAGGCAACGCTCTTCAGCCATCTCCTCAGCGCTGGACAATTCATCGACGCCACTGTGCAAACGATCTATCTCTGACTGTAATTCCTCCTTCTCCTGCTCCACCTCAAGCAACTGCCCTCGAAGTGCTTCAAGCTCTGCGTCGGACTGGGCCACTCGACGACCAAGATGATCCTTCTCTGTAAGCAAATCTTTGAGCTTGCCTTCGGACTCAGAGACCAACTTCTCCCGATCGCGAACCTGGTTGCGTGAAACTTGGAACTCTCGATCAAATTCGCCAAGGCGCTTCTTCAGGCCTTCGACATCCTGATCCTTTCGGTCCAGTTGGGTTTTCGCCGCGTTCAAACCCCGCTCGTACTTGGTGGACTGTTCGCGAACCCGTTCAAGCTCCAGATCTACTTCTTGCAATCGCGTGCGGGCGTCGTGCAAGAAGCGTTCGCGGTCTACGGCCTTTACTTCGGCCAACTGCAATTCTGCCAGCAGGCGATTCGAGTCCTCTTTCGGTTCGGAGGCGTCCTCTCGTGCCAGACCCTCCTCCATGCGCCGCATGCTGGCTTCCCACTCCTGGCTCAAATCCGCGTATGGCAACTGCACCAGGGCCTGGGACTCCACGCTGACTGCCTCTTGACCCGCGATGACCACATAGTAAGCTACGGCCTCCGCGTCCTCGCTGAGGAGCCCAGCGTCCATCTCAAGTGGCAAATCCTGATCCTCAGCCCCCATCCAGCCAATAGAAAATCCGAGGAACGGCGACTGACCAAAGACACTCACGCTACCGAATCGCTCCTGCAAATTGGCAACGAATCCCTCGAAGGTGGGCGATTCACCCTCCCTTGGCTTCCCGCAAAGAGAGCTCAGAGGATAATGTTTGGGGTTGGAGACCGCACTTAACAGCAGACCCTGGGGGCCCAAGACACGCGCGATCTCGATCAGGCGCTGCCCGCCCTGAACGTAGCTCAAGTCGAAGTCCACGACCAGGTCGAAGCTGCCATCGTCGAAAGCAAGCCGCAGGCCGTCGTAAGGCTGGAATTCCACACCAGGCTTAGCGACAAGTGCTTCGTCATTCGCCGACTCTTCTTCTTTCACAGCCAGGCTCACCACACTGGCTGCGCCTCGCTCCTTCAAGAAATGGGCACCCGCCCCATCTCCACACCCGATCTCAAGCACACGCTTGCCCGCAAACAGGAACTCGAAAAATGCATATCGAGGCAACACATCGCCCCAAGGTTTGGACCCAACGTAATATTGCATGCCGTGGACCTCCGATCCGGCATTGTAAGTGAGGAGAGGGTCAAATTCCCAAGAAAAAAGCCACTCAGCCCGAACCTGATAAAGGATGGTTGAATTCCTACTCGGACGAAGCCGTCGGACCCACGAATGAACAAATTGGCCTCCTTGACAGGCCTGGTTCAATCTTCATAAGATGCAAACGCTTTTCAAATCAGCCAACTATCAGGAGGAAATCCAATGAGAAAATTCTCACTCGCCCTCGCAATACTAGCGCTGACGGTTTGGGCGGCTCCGGCTTCAGCCGAAGGGCTCTTCCAGCGCTGCAAAGACAAGAAAGAAGATATCAACAACATGAAATCCCAGGTGGACAGCCTGGGTACCCAAATGGACCAGGTCAGAACCGAAATCAAAGGCCTGGAAGCTCGGCTCAAGAAGGCCCGGGCAAAATACTCAGCCAAATCACGCCAAGAACGCATTTTGAACAAAAAAATCAAGCGCTCCGAGGCCCAGCACAAACGCATGTGCAAACCGCTGGAACGCTGCGGACGCCTGGAGAAAAAAGTCGAGGATCTGAAGGCCAGTCTGCAACCCCTGCACGAGCGATTGAAACGAATCCGCAAAGAGCTTCGTAAGCGCTCCGATGTAATATCCAAACTCAATCAGGACATCCGCCGCATCGAAAACAAATATGGCACTTTGGGCTGCGCCAACCTGCAAATCGGTGAGTCGGATCAAACCACCTTCGACGCCTGCGCCCAACTTTCCAGGGACTGGAATGACGTCAAGACCCGCATCGATCGCCTGAACAAATTCATGAAGGGCCTCAGGAACCGAATGCAGGATCTCATGCAACAACGACGGGCCAAGGGCAAAGAGCTGCGCAGGCTGACCAAGCAAATGCGAGCCAGCTGCTCCCACAGCCACCGACTTGTTGAACTGGAAGCCCTCGAAAAACAACAAGATGATTACAGGTCCCTGCAGGACGAGTTGGACAAGATGGACACCGAAGTCAAGCGCTTCCACGGGCTGAAGTTGATGAAAAAGCTAAAGAAAGCGCCCAAAAAACCCATGTTGAAGCCTCGAAAAGACAAGAAGAACGCCAAAGACAAGAACCCCACGCGGCGTCGCGGACGCCGGCTCACGCGCGCCAACGACGAAGGCATCCAAGGCCCGCGTCCTGACGCGGGCCTTTTTTTTCCTCAAGCCAACAATTTGGCAGGGACTTCGCTTTCTGCCTATACTGATCCCTGCACTATGGCAGACCACAGCAACATTCGCTGCAT
>JAUVAM010000622.1 GCA_030591745.1 Deltaproteobacteria bacterium | reverse complement strand
GCGCCGATGTGCATGCTCTGCATCAGGCGATGGATCTTGGGGCCCATTTTCTTGCCGCCGAAGCCCACCATCATCAACTGACCCACTTTTTGTTCCAACGACATCCCGCGCAGAATGGACTCTACGCGAGCTTCAGGGGTGGTAGCGGGCTGGGCGAGGAGAATGGAAAGACAAAGGCCCGCCAGCAGGTTCATCCGGCGTCCTTTGACTCGCTCTCGATTGAAGCGGTTCGGGCGGCACCTGGTGGCTGAATGGCCGTCAGGCGCTTGACCAACGTGGCGATCCCCTGTTGGTAGTTGTCCAGTTCGGCCTTGGGTATGGGTTTGGCGGGCGGGAACTTTTGGCGCAAGGGGTTGACGTACCGCCCACGCAACCTCATGCCGTAGTGCAAGTGAGGGCCGGTTGAGCGTCCTGTGTTGCCTACGGTGCCGATGACTTGTTTTTGGCGAACCCGAACGCCCCGGCGAACGCCTTTGCCGATGCGATGCAAATGGGCGTAGACGGTCTCATAGCCGTTGGCATGGCGCAAGACGATCAGATTGCCGTTGGCGCCTTTGCGACCGGCGAAGCGCACCGTGCCGTCAGCCGGGGCCCAAATTGGCGTGCCGATGGGGGCCGCGAAGTCCGTGCCGTTGTGCATTTTGTTGAAACCCAGCACGGGATGCACGCGCCGACCAAAGCCGGATGAAATGCGTGCGAATTTAAGCGGTGTTTTCAAAAAGGCCTTCCGAAGACTGCCGCCCTTTTCGTCGAAGTAGCCGACTTTGTCACTTTTCTCCGGGATGTAACGGTAGGCTTGATGGGTACCCACGTCGCCTGCGTACTCGGCAGCCAGGATTTCTCCGTAGCGCACAAATTGGCCGTCCAAGGTTAGTTTCTCCACCACCAACTTGATGGTGTCGCCTGGGTGGGTGTCCACGTAGAAGTCTATGTCCCAGGCGAAGATGTCCACGATCATCATGACCAGGGCGGCGTGCTCTCCCGCGCGATCCAAAGACAAATACAGGGATCCGTCGATGCGCACGCCGATATCCGCAACTTCCACCTCGGCATCCAGTTCCACGAGACGGCCCTTCATTTTCCCCTGGTGACGATCCGCCTGGTAGGTCACCAGAGTTGTCTTGTGGTAAATGAAACGCTGGGTCTGGCCCTTGGGGGAGATGAGCAGTTCGTACTTTTCTCCAACCCGGCAGTGGCGGAAATCCATCACGCCCTGTAAGGCCGCGACCAATTCGTTGACCTGTCCCATCGCCAGATCGTGCTCGTTCAAGGAGGTGGAGAAAGTCTGGCCGCGACCGATTGCGCCGCTTTCAAGCCGACACCAGTTCTCCATGCTGCGTTGGCCGGCGATGCTCGCGGCAGACTCCAAATCAAATCGCGCCCGGTTGCCCACCGAACGGGAACTCTTGCGAAGGGCCTTTATGGAGGCCATGTCTGTGCCGGGCTCGCGAACACCGGCAACGCCGGCCATTTCTCCAAAAGAACTCGTGAAATTCGCGTCCGCCAAACTGGGTGCTGCGGCTGTTACAGGCTTGTCTCCCTGCGAGGGGGCTTCGGTGTGATTGCCGGGAAAACCCCGAACGCCGAAGAGGTAGATGTTGACCAGCAGCAGGATGCCGACCAGCAGGGGCCAGACAAATCGGGACGTTTTGACACGATGGTCACGGGATCTGGGGGCATGGTAGGACCGCATCGTGGGCTCAGTCTAGCCTTGGCGACCGAAAAGTCAAGATAAGTTCAGCACATATGGAGGTATCACGCAGAACTTGCAGCAAAGCAGATGGGTTTGTAGAATCGAACTCTATGACGCCTATAGACGAAGGACCCATGTCGGACGATGCCACCCGCAAGGCCAATATCTCCGATATCAGGCGACCCACGGTCAGCGCTGAAAGTGCGCTCATTGAAATCCATGGTCCCAACTTGGGTCGAAATTACCCGCTCAATGTCGCGGTCACGACCATTGGTCGTGAGGCCGGCAACAGCATACAGATCGACCAGGATAATGCTTCAAGGTGTCACTGCAAGTTGGAAAAAGTGCGTGGCGCCATTTACGTCGAGGACTTAGGCAGCACGAACGGCACCTACTTGAACGACTCGCCCATTAAGCGAGACCGCTTGCGTCACGGGGATCTGCTCAAAATTGGCGGCGTGGTTTTCAAGTTCGTCAGCGGCGGCAACATCGAGGGCCTGTATCACGAAGAAATCTATCGCATGACGATTACGGATGGACTCACCCAGGTGGCCAACAAGCGCTATTTGGTCGAGTTTCTGGAGCGCGAAATCGCGCGCGCCATCCGCTTCGGGCGGCAGCTCAGCGTGGTCATGTTCGACATCGATCACTTCAAGCAAGTCAACGACACCTACGGTCACCTGGCTGGAGATTTTATCCTCAAGGAAATGTGCGCCACCTTGAGTCGGCAACTGGTGCGCATGGAAGAACTCCTGGCTCGTTATGGCGGAGAAGAGTTCGTCATCGTCTTGCCGGAGACCGGCCTCTCCACGGCCACCACCATCGCCGAGAAGACCCGGCGTATGGTCGAGGGTCACGGCTTCCACTTCGGTGAGACCGAGATCAAGATAAGCATCTCCGCGGGCGCGGCCGAGTTGTCGCCCATGGCGGCTGATCCGCTGAACCTCATCCGGGCGGCGGACGAAAAGCTCTACGCGGCCAAGCACGCAGGGCGAAATTGTGTCAGGGGTTAATCGGAGAAGATGCTGATTACGGGTCGGT
>JAUVAM010000032.1 GCA_030591745.1 Deltaproteobacteria bacterium | reverse complement strand
TGGGCACCATCGCCGCACGGGACGCCTCGCGGCTTTGTCTGATGGGCGCGCGCTTGTTGGCTACTCATCTGTTGGCTGGTGCTCAGGCCGCGGAGCTGCGAGGGGGGCTGGAACACCGTCCCGCCCTGGCCGACTGTCTGCAACGGATTCGCGAACACTCATCCTTCATGGTGGCGGATCGAGTGATGGACTCTGAGATCGAAGAGCTTGCCCAGCTCCTGCTGGAGCGGCGATCCTTTTTGGCGAATTGAAGTGGTTGCTAACACAGCCGTTCCTGGCTTTTTTGAGAGTTGGAGGAAAAAGATGAGAATCAAAGGGCTCAAGTTGTCGATGGTGTTTGTCGTAGTCATTGCTCTGGGTGCCGCGGTAGGAGCCTGTGGTAGTGATGGGAATGAATGCGCGGCCGGTACCGTGGAAGTCGACGGTGAGTGCGTGCCCTTCTGCTCTGGTACTGAATACTGGAATGGTACTGAATGTGTTGCGGGTCCCGCCTGTGCGGCCGGTACTGTGGAAGTCGGCGGTCAGTGCGTGCCCTTTTGTTCCGATACCGAAACCTGGAATGGTACTGAATGCGTTGGCGTTCCCGCCTGCGCGGATGGCAGCTATTGGACCGGGACGGCTTGCGCTGAGCTGCCCACATGTGGAGACGGCACGCAGTTCAACGCCGCCACCGGTGAATGCGATCCCATCTGCACGACGGGCGAATACTGGGACGGCACCGCCTGCGCGGTTTTGCCTACCTGCCCGGTCGGTTATGATCTGAATGAGACCACCGGCGAATGCGAAGCGCTCTGCGCCCCGGGTACCTTTTGGGATACCACCACCGAGACCTGCTTGGACGCCTGCGGCGAAGGCACCGTCTTGAGCGACGGCGTTTGTATGCCCTGGATCGACGTGGTCGAGTCCGATTCGATGGAGCCCGCCGAGAACAATGACGCCATGATGGGCGGCATGCCCGGTATGCTGACCGTGCCCGCCATCGATGTGAGCATCGTGCTTGAAGGCATCATCGACAGCCCCACGGACTTGGACGGCGACGGCGATGACGATGCCGACTACGACACATGGTATTTCTCGGCCACGCAGGGCACCCGCCTGCGCATCGAAGGCTGGGCCGACGGTGTGTTTAATGTTGCGACTATGCTCATCGGCGCCAGCGAGGACGAGAGCAATTGGTGGTACCAGCGCTATGGCTTGAATCCGGACAGCCCGGAAAGCGAACGCGACTTTGTCATTCCCATGGACGGCGAGTACCTGCTTGCGGTCACCGACTTCAGCAACGTGACCGGCGACATCCCCGTGGGCGGTCCTGAAATGGGTTACTTCGTCAACATCACCCAGGTTGCCAACCCGGCCCCCATCGCGGGCACGGCGGGTACCCCCCAAACCGGTTCGGCTTTCGACATCGATCAGGTCACCTACACCGGCACGGCAGGCGAACTCTGGGAAGTGACCATTGACGCCTGGGGTGCCGACACCTACGGGATCATGGCGGTGCACAACGCCAGTGGTGATTTCATGCAACAGCTGGAAGGCGTCGACTGTAGCGGCTCAGCCTGTCAACCCGAGGGGCTGACAGGGGGTTTGAAGTTCACCATGCCCATGGCCGACGACGGTGGCATTGTGTTTACTGCGGACTATAAGTATCGCTCCGGTTCGGGCGGTGATTATGGCTTCACCGTCCAGCCCAACCCGAACGTGGAAGTCCTGGACGTGGACGTGAGCATCTCCGTGCACAACGAGGATCTTCTGTCCTCCGAAGGCGAAATCATTTACCAGATCGATGTCGTGGGCGGCAATTTGTACCGCATCGCCTTTGAGAATCTAGGCACCGACGTGACCGCCAGCCTGTACGCTACCCTGCACGACCTTGATTTCAACATCCTGCGCGACGCTGACACCGAGTACGATGAGGCACCCTGGGAGTTCAACATCTACGCCCAGACCGACGATCGTTACTACATTCGCGTCACCGACCGGTATCAGGAAGCCGGCAGCGATTACACCTACGACCTGGTTGTCTCGTCCTGGCCCGTGGAAAATCTGGGCATCCTGGACGCCAACAACACGACGATCACCCGCGCTGGCGCGGGCCCCGTGGCAGCCGCCGGCGATGTGTTTTGGTTTGCGGCCACCGTGGATCAGACGGCCGAAATCACCGGCTCCTTCGACCCGACCGTGGCCTGGAACCTGGATTTCGAGATCTACAACACCGACGTGCAGATGTTGGACATGTTTGCCGAGATGGGTGACGGCGAAGCCGAGACCGTCGGCGTCTTCATCTTGGCCGGCACCTATTTGTTCCGTGTCCATGAAAGCGGTATGGACGCAGGCGACGCGACCTACACCTTCGACATCGACTTCACCTACAATGAGCTGCAACAGGAGGTGGAGCCCAACGACACCTTCGCTGACGCCCAGTCGATCACCTTGAACTACGATGGATACGGCCAGTTTGACGAGGAAGGAGATCACGACTTCTACACCTTCACCCTGGCGTCAGACGCGATTGTGACGCTTGAGACCCATGAAATGGCCGGTGGCCCGGTCGATACGATTATGGACATGTATGACGACAACGAAGCCCTGATCGCAAGCGACGACGATGATGGTGTTGGTCTATACAGCCTCATCGATGGTGAAGCTCTGACGGCAGGCACCTACTTTGTGGAGATTCGTGGTTTTCTGGATTCCCAAGTGGGTCTCTATGGACTGAGCGTAGTTGCCGAACTGGCCATTTGCACCCCGGGCGAGACCCAGTGCAGTACGCTTGACGTGAATATTTTGGAAACCTGCGTCGGTGGCACGGCTTGGGAAGATACGACCTGTGATTACGGCTGTGACGACAGCAGCGGCACGGCCGTCTGCGGTTCGACCCCTGTGGACGAAACAGAGCCGAACGACGAACTGGCCAATGCCGATGTGATCAGCTTCCCATACTTTGGTTCTGGCCAGATTACCTCCGATGATATGGACTACTATATGTTCACCCTTCCGTCTGATGGCATCGTGGTCATCGAGACCGACGTCTTTGCCGACGATCCCGTGATCGTGGATACACGGCTTAGACTCTACGCGAGTGACGGGACTACCCAACTTGAATATGATGATGATGACGGCAATGGATACTATAGCTATATCGAAATCAGCCTGACCGCCGGTGACTACTATGTGTTCATCAATGCCTGGAATAGTAACCAAATCGGCTTCTACACCCTGAGCGTTTCTTTTTAGCGTTTTGAGTTGGCCCAATGCGGAGTGAGCGAGCTTCGATGAATCCAGTGTTGCGACAAGCCCTCTCAGCAGGCAGCGGTCGTCTTCTCGCCTGGAGCGATGTCTTAGATGACATCAATGTTTTCCCGGTGGCCGATGGGGACACGGGGCGCAATTTGGTTTTGAGCTTGAGCCCTCTTCGGGACTCCGGCCAGGGAGAAGCAGGCCTGGTGGAGCGCCTGTTGATGGAGGCCAGGGGCAACTCGGGCAATATCGCGGCGCGTTTTCTGTCGGGCCTTTTGGAAAAGGCCGACGACGGAACACTTTTGGATGGCGTTCAACTGGGTCGGCTGCGGGCATGGCAGGCCGTGGCCAATCCCAAGCCGGGCACCATGTTGAGTCTCTTTGACGGTTTGGCCGAGGGCTTGGAGTGCCTGGGCGAGGCAGATGATGACCTGGATGCCGCGGGCACCTGGGCCGACGAGCTCTTGCAGCGGCTGGAAGACAACGTGGCCGCCAGTCGAGATTTATTGCCGGAGCTTCGGCGGGCCGGCGTCGTGGATGCCGGGGCCCTGGGCATGTATTTGTTCTTCGAGGGCTTCCTTTCTCGCTGGGTGGGGCACGAGGAGAAACAGCGTTCGGTGGTTGAGCGTTTCGGTGATTCGCTTCGCTTAGAGGTTGGTTATCGGGGGACGGAGGATCAAGGTCATTGCGTGGATCTGGTCATGAAAGCGGCAGAGTCCGAGACCGCCGATTGGACGGCTTTGGGTGAGTCCGTGGTCACCCTTCGTGAGGGCGCTTTGCTGAAGGTCCATCTGCACACCGATGACATCCAGGGTCTCAAGCAGCGCATCGAGGGCATGGGTGATTTGTTGCGCTTTCGATCGGACGATCTGCATGCACAGACCCGGGCCTTTGAGGCCAGCGCAGGCAGAAAAGACATTCACCTGGTCACCGATGCGGCCGGTTCCGTGACTCGCGACGACGCGCGCCGCTTGGGTTTTTCTCTGCTCAACAGTTACGTTCTGGTCGGCGAGCGAGCGGTGCCGGAGACCTACCTGGCACCGAATGAGCTTTATTCGGCCATGGCGCGGGGCCTGTCCGTGTCCACCAGCCAGGCTTCCGATTTTGAGCGCCGGCAGCATCTGCACAAGGCCCTGGAGATGTACGAGCACGTGATCTATCTCTGCGTGGGCAGTGCGTATACGGGCAACCACGACGCGGCCCAGCGCTTCAAGCAAGCGCATGATCCGGATGACCGCTTGCTGGTCATCGACAGCCAGGCCGCCTCCGGGCGATTGGGGCTCATGGCCCTGGAGCTGGCCCAGCGGATGGAGCGCGGAGAAGAAGTCGATGCGCTCATCGAGCAGGCCTGGGGGCTTCGGGATCGCTGTGTGGAGTTGATTTTCTTAGACCAACTTAAGTTTCTGGCCGCGGGCGGACGTTTGTCGAAGACCAGCGCTTTTTTTGGTGACTTGCTGAAGATCAAGCCCGTGGTCAGCCCGCTGGCGGAAGGCGCCAAGAAAATAGGATCGTTGAAAAGACGGGAGGAGCAGCTGCCCTTTGCCCTGGAGCAATTAAGCGCGCTGTATGAAGAGGCGCGACCGGGCAAGATGCTTTTGCAGTACAGCGACAACATGAAGCGAGTAGAGCAAGAGTTGGCACCTGGTTTTGAAAAAGTCTTCAAGGGCGTGACGATTCAGATACAACCCTTGTCTTTGACATCAGGGGCCCACATGGGGCCGGGTGCCTGGGCGGTGGCCTATCTGTCCGGCGGAAGTGAGGAGTCATGAGCGGTCGACGGGTGGTGGTCACGGGCATGGGCCTGCGCTCTCCCTTGGGCTCGAGTCCGGAGGCCATGATGGCAGCCCTGTTGGCGGAAAAAAGCGCCATCGTTCGCATGCCGGACTGGGATCAGATCGAAAATTTACGCACCGGTGTGGCGGGCCTTTGTCTTGACACGGTGGAGGCCGAAGAACTGCCTCGCAAGTTCCGGCGCTCCATGGGGCGGGTGGCTCTGTTGGCGGCTTTGGCCACGCGGGACGCCGTGGCGGACAGCGGCCTGGATTCATCCAGGGTGGCCAGTGATGCCTGCGGGGTGTCTTATGGCTCGACGGCGGGCTCATCCAGCGCTCTGGAGGGTTTTTTGCGCCAGGTCTTCGACCAGCAAAGCTTGCTGGGCATGCAGTCCTCGACGTATTTGAAATTCATGAGTCACACTTGCGCGGCCAACGTGGCCTTGATGTTCGGCGCCCAGGGCCCGCTCATCGCTTCATGCACGGCTTGCACCTCGGGCTCCCAGGGCGTCGGCTTCGGCTATGAGGCCATCCTTGGTGGGCGTTCCGAGATCATGCTTTGCGGTGGTGCCGAAGAGATGCACTTCATGGACGCAGGGATCTTCGACATCATGCGCGCCACCTCGACCCGCTACAACGATGAGCCGGAGCAGACGCCGCGACCCTTTGACGCGAGTCGAGACGGGTTGGTGGTGGGTGAGGGCGCCGGCAGCCTGGTGCTCGAAGAGCTTGAACATGCGCGAGCCCGCGGGGCTCGAATTCACGCCGAGGTTTTGGGCTACGGCACCAACTGCAACGGAACCCATCTGACCAATTCCTGCGCTGAAGGTATCGAGGGGGCCATCCGCCGCGCCCTCAAGGATGCAAGCTTGCAGCCAAGCGACGTGGATTACATCAACGCCCACGCCACGGCCACCGACTCGGGTGATGTGGCCGAAGCGAAGGCCACGAGAGGGCTCTTCGGGGACCGAGTGCCAATCAGCGGCATCAAGGGGGGTATGGGGCATACCCTGGGTGCCAGCGGGGCCCTCGAGTCCATCATCACCATCGGCATGATGCAGCGCGGGCAGGCGGTGCCGACCCTGAACCTCGAGCAAGTGGACCCCCGATGCGAGGGTCTCGATCACATCCAGGTCGAGGCCAGGACTTTGGATATGGACGTGGTGATGAACAACAATTTTGCATTTGGTGGTGTGAATACTTCTTTGATTTTTGGGCGGGCATGATGGGTCAAGAGGCGGACGGAACTTCGGTGGAGCAGCAGGTAACGGAAGTGCTGCGGGCACGTTTTACTGAAGCCTTTCGAGACTTGTCGCCGGACGCCTCTTTGGCCGACCAGGGGCTGGATTCAGTGGATGTCCTGGATGCCCTGGCCGCCCTTGAGCAACATTTTGCCATCGCCTTGGACACGGAAGACCTGATGGACATCGAGCGGCTTCGGGATTTGGTGGACGTGGTCCGTGCCAAGCTAAGGGACGGGGCTTGAGCTTTGGGCCGGGACTTCGCATTTGTGATTCCGGTGTACAATCACCCGCGAGGTCTGCGGGAGTTGCTCGCCCGAGTGCTTGAGCAGGACAAGCGGGTTTTTGTTGTGGATGATGGCTCTGATGAGGATTGCAGAGAGCTCTTGCGGGGGATCCAGAATATCACCCTTCTGAGACATGAAAAAAATCAAGGCAAGGGGGCGGCCTTAGAGACAGGTTTTGTGGCCGCGGCCACGGAGGCGGACTGGGCGGTGACTTTGGACGCCGACGGGCAGCACGATCCCGCTGATGCCGCGTCGCTCATGAAGGCGGCAGCGAATGGACCTCGTGCCATCGTCGTCGGCTGTCGTCGCGGCATGGATGGCGAGCACATCCCATGGACGAGCCGCTTTGGGCGAGGGTTTTCCAATTTTTGGGTGCGCTCGTCGGGTGGGCCCAGGGTGCGCGATAGCCAGAGCGGTTTTCGCGTTTATCCCTTGCCCGAGGTGCTGAGTTTGGACGTGCGTGCGCGGAGATTCCAGTGGGAGGTGGAGGTGCTGGTCAAGGCCCGATGGAAAGGCCTGCCCGTGCGCGAAGAAGAGGTGGGCGTGGTCTATCAGCCTCGCGGTGAGCGGATTTCCCACTTTCGACCCTGGATGGATTTTTGGCGCAACTCGACTACGTTTACCAGGCTTATCACCCAGCGCATTTTGTGGCCTCGCCGGATCAGGGCGCGACGCCTGTCCTTGCCGCCGCAAGCCCCAAAGGCTCGAGACGATGAGACGCCCAGGTCTTGAACTCGGTCGCTGGTTGACGGCGCTCCTTGTGATCATCGGGGTGCCGGCCGCATTCTGGCTGGGTTTTTCCCGGGTGCAGGTGGACAGCGATGTCTTGGCGGCCTTGCCCGCGGGCGATCCTGCTTTGGAATCGGCCCGGCGGGTGCTCGACGCCCATCCCGCTTTGGAGCAAGTGGTGGTGGATCTGGAGGGAAGCGAGGGCGACCTCGATCGACTCATGGAGGCCGCGGAAATCTGCAACAAGCGCATGCGCGAAAGTGGGCTTTTTGCAAGGGTGGGACTGAATGAAGCGGCGCAGGATTTTGCCGGGTTCATCGCGGATTTGCCCGCGCGCTTGCCCTTCATGTTCGACGAGGAAATGCTTGAACGGGACGTGGCGCCCAGGCTGGATGCGGCGTCCATTCGTGGGCGACTGTTGCGATCATTAAATGAAATGGCCTCGCTGGACGGCGTGGGCCAGGCCGAACTCTTGGCGACCGATCCCCTGGGTTTGCACGAGTTGGCCCTGGGGCGCCTGGCCTCTTTGAGTCCGGCGCCAGGGGCTCGGATGCGCGGCGGGCATCTTCTGAGTGCGGATGGAAGGCATGTCCTGCTTATCGCCGAGCCCAAGGGCCGAGGCTTGGATACGGCTGCCTCCCGTCGGATTGAAGCTTTGTTTCTCCGCTTGAGCGACGAGCTTCGGGCCGCAGCCGGTTCGGAAGGGGCGATTCGCCTGCAGGCCATGGGCAGTTGGCGCGTGGCCTTGGACAACGAGCGCATGGCCAAGGGCGATACGGAACGAGCCGTCTGGATCGCAACCCTCGGTATTCTTCTTCTTCTCCTCTTGTGTTTTCCTCGGCCTTGGCTGGGCTTGCTTGCGCTTCTGCCGGCCTGTGCCGGTGTCTCCGCGGCCTTGCTGGTCTATTCCCTGTTTGAAGGGCGCATCTCGGCTTTGGCTTTGGGTTTTGGCGGAGCCCTGGTGGCCATCACCGTGGATCACGGCATCGCATTTTTGCGTTTTCTCGATGGGGGACAGGTTACGAGCGGTCGAGAGGCGGCTCGTCGGGTATGGAGCGTGGGGCTGTTCGCCACCCTGACCACGGTGGGCGCTTTTGCAGCGCTAACCTTGTCGGGGTTTTCCATTTTGGCCCAGGTGGGAATCATCGCGGCCCTGGGCGTGGGTTTTGCCTTTGCCTTTGTTCACCTGGTGATGCCCCGGCTTTTGCCCCGGCCCCCGCTTGGACGGAAAAAGAGCTTGTTGCCCGTGGAAAATTGGCTTGGTGCCCTGGGGGGGCTGCGGCGTCCATGGATGGGTTTGTTGCTTTTCTTGTTGGTCGGCATCGGTTTTGCGATCGTGGGACTGCCAGGCATGAAGGTGGATTTGCGGGGCATGAACTCGGTCAGTCCGGCGACCCGCGAAGCCGAGCAAGCCCTGGAGCGAACCTGGGGCCAGATGGGCCGGGGACCCGCGCTGATGCTGGAGGCCAAGTCCCAGGCAGCCCTTTTTCAGGCGGGGTCCAAGTTGGCGATTGTGCTGGAGCAGGCGGCCAAACGGGGACAGATCGAAGCATTTGTGGGGCCCTGGGATTTGGCGCCGTCCGGTGAGCTGGCTGAAAAACGATTGGCGGCCTGGCGGGCGTTCTTTTCCTTGGAGCGTCGCCGTGCGCTCATCGACAAGCTGGAAGTCATCGGTCTCGAATTGGGTTTTGCTCCTGATGCCTTTGCGCCTTTCATCGCTCGCCTGGATCCCGGTCCGGTCGCCTCGTTTTCTTTGCCGGCGGGCGTGTTAAGGGTGCTGGGTGTGGTCCAGGCCGAAGGCAGGTGGCGATGGTTCGGCAACCTGCGACCGGCGGCCTCCTACGACGGGTCGATTTTGGTGCCCGAGCTTGAGCGGGCCCAGCTTGCGGTTTTTGAGCCCGCCATGTTTTCCGCTCGACTGGGGGACTTGTTGGGGCGGACTTTCGAGACCATGGTTTTATGGGTGGCTTTGGCCGTGGTGATCCTGCTGGTTTTCTTGTTTATGGATTTCCTGTTGGTGCTCACCACCGTATTACCCCTGCTTTTTGCCGGATTGGCCAGCTTGCTGGGTTTGCGTCTTTTGGGCCATCCTTTGGACTTGCCGTCCCTCATGCTTACCGTGGTGGTTTTGGGCATGGGCGTGGACTACGCCTTGTATTTGGTGCGCGGGCAGCAACGATATTTTGAGTCCTCGCATCCAGCCATGGGGCCGGTGCGCGTGACGGTCTTGTTGGCCGGGGGCTCCACCTTGATCGGCATGCTCAGCCTTTTGAGCGCGGAGCATGCCGTGCCGCGCTCGGCGGGTGTGAGCATGGCGCTGGGTGTCGGCTTTGCCCTGCTGGGCAGCTTTTTGATTTTGCCGCCTTTGCTCAGTCGTCTTTTTTCCCCCGTACCTTTTCCAAAGCAGCCCTTTGAGCTGTCTTCAGCCGACCACGCTCGGGCTTTGCGTCGGCGCTATCGGCGATTGGAGCCAGGCTTTCGTTTCTTCGCCCGCTTTAAGCTTTCCGGCGATCCCATGTTTCCCAAATTGGCCGAATGGGTGGGCGATGGGCAGAGGCTCTTGGACATCGGTTGCGGACTGGGGGTGCCGGCCGCTTGGTTGGCTCTGACGCGACGGGATCTGAGCGTGGTGGGGATCGAGCCCGTGGCCGACCGGGCGCGGGTCGCGGCCCGCGTACTTGGGGAGCGAGGCCAAATGCACGTTGCGTCGGCTCCGGATTTATCGGCAACCGAGGGCGCCTTCGATCGGGTTTTGATGCTGGACATGGTTCATTATCTGGATGACGAAGCTCTGGCCGAAACCCTGGCCGGGGTGGTCGAGCGCCTGAAACCCGAGGGCCGGATGATCTTGCGCGCGACTTTGCCGGAGGCAGGTCGTTTTCTGGAACGAGGCATCGAGACCGCACGACTGAGGTTGCGAGGTGCGCGACCTCATTGGCGCAGCCAAGAGAAGCTACGTGCCGCCATGCTGGCCGCGGGCCTGAAAGTGGAGCTCGTCGAGGCCTCGGCACCGGGTCGATGCGAGTGGTGGTTTGTCGCATCGCGAGGGGAGGCGGCCGAGTGATAGCCTGGTTGTATCGTCTATTGTCTCTGTCCCGGGGGCTGGGTGTCTGGACGGTGGCCCTCTTCGCCTGGTTTGTGTCCACGGGGTATTTTCTTTTTTATCCGGGGCGGGTTCGGACGAGTCTGGCCCTTTATGCGGCCGCGTTTCCCGAGCGAGGCTGGTGGTCCAGGCTGGCCTTGACCTGGAGACAGTTTCACAATTTTTCCTCTCTTTTTGCGGAACGCCTGCGGCTTGGGCGAGGTGGCGCTTTTGAGACCGAGCGCATCGGCTTTGAGCATGTGGAGCGCTTGGCCCATTCGGGCTCGGGCGGTATCTTGCTGATGAGCCACGTGGGGGCCTGGGAAGCGGCGGCCCGGATATTCAAGCGCCGAAAAATCCCCTTGATGCTGTTTATGGGACAGCGACAGCGTGAGCAGGTCGAAAAGATGCAGAAGGACGATCTGCGAGAGGGGGGCGTCTCTTTGATTGTCGCGAGCGAGCAGGGCGGGGGCTCGCTGGATTCCCTGGAGGGTCTGAGCTTTTTGCGCAAGGGGGGACTGATCTCCTTCGCCGGAGATCGGCTTTGGGCGGATGGACAGCGCTCGGTGGAAGTGGATTTTTCGGGTCACAAGGCCCTTGTGCCGGCAGGGCCTCATCTTTTCGCCCTGGCCTCGGGCGCTGAAATTTGCGTTTTTTTTGTGCTGCGATGCGGCCGACGGAAATATCGACTGGAGGCCATGGAGCCCTTTCGGGTTGAAGCCGCCTCCAGGGCGGACCGCTGGCCCGCCATTGAACGCTCAGCCCAGGCCTACGCTCGAAATCTGGAAGACGTGCTACGGCGGTACCCCAGCCAGTGGTATCACTTCGAGAAATTTGTTTCGCGGGAACCTTAAGGACCTGGTTTGCATATATCAGCAGGATCATGAGATCCTTCGGGCACTTCATTCGTAGAAAGTACCTATGGGTACTCAATTCTGGGAGGCGACATGAGAGCCATGCGAACTTCTTTGTCTTTGATTTCAATCGTTTTGTTTGTGGTTTCGTTCGGCGCTTGCGAAAAAGAAAAGAGCGCGGATGCCCTAGCGGGTATCGAGGGGGGTGAAACCAGTGGGGTGGTTGCGCCTGATTCGGCAGCTCGTCCCCAGGAAGAAGCCTTGAGCGAGTCAAAAATGGAAATGCTGTCCGTGAGGAAAAAGGGAGCCATGCCCAAGAAGTCTCGTGCTCTGCGAAGCATCGGTTCTTCCCTTCCCCCGCCCTCCCCCCCGGGTGGCAGCGGGATGATCGCCAAGGACAGGGATGGCGACGGCAAGGAACAGTATGTGGATCATGGTGTTCGGCAGTGGGAAGACGCATCGAAGGATGCCCTGTCGACCTTCAGCATCGATGTGGATACGGCCTCATATACCATCGCCCGCCGCAAGCTGCGCGAAGGTCGTCTGCCGCCCACGTCTTCGGTGCGTACCGAAGAATTCATCAACTATTTTACCTATAATTATACGCCTCCGACCCAGGCGGCTTTTAATGTTTCCCTGGAGGCCACGCCCTCTCCCTTTGAGAAGAACCTGACCCTGCTTCGAGTGGGCATCAAGGGTCGCGAGGTGACGGCCAAAACGCGCAAACCCGTGCATTTGACTTTCTTGGTCGACATCTCGGGCTCCATGACCTCTCGCGACAAGATGGGTTTGGTGAAACAGAGTCTTCGATTTTTGCTCGACCAGCTCCAGGATGGTGACACGGTGGCTTTGTGTACCTATGCCGGCGCGGTACGCGAAGTGCTGCCGCCCACGCCCATGGAGCAGCGCGCCAAGATCCACGCCGCCTTGGAAAATCTGAAAACGGGTGGCTCCACGGCCATGGGCTCGGGCTTGCAGCTCGCCTACAAGCTTGCTTACACAAACTTCAAGGGCAACTCGGTCAACCGCGTCATCGTTTGTTCCGACGGTGACGCCAACGTGGGTCGCACCGAGCATGGCAGCATCTTGGACTCGATCAAGCATTACGCCGAAGAGGGCGTGACCTTGT
>JAUVAM010000170.1 GCA_030591745.1 Deltaproteobacteria bacterium | reverse complement strand
GCTCAAAAGCCACCTTGCCTCGCAAGTACTGGTTCTGCATGTCGTTGGGATCGAGGCGCACCAGTTTTTCAGCCAACTCTTCCGCCCCCGCCACCAGGTTCATGTCCGGCTGCAAGTAGTTGTCGATCTGCAGGCGCAAGAGGGAGGGATGCCTGGGACTCACCAGAAGACCACGCTCGCAGAACATGGTGGCGAAGGGCACGTCGTGCAGATGCACCCTGAGCTGGGTGGCCGCCCTGAGATAGACCTCCGCCAGGGCAGCTTGCTCGGGGGCCTTCATCTTGCCCGCCTCAGCGGGTTCGATCAAGCCAAGCAGGTCCTGGTACTTCTTTTCTTCCATGAACTTTTTGGCCTGGGGAATTTTTGGATTCTTGACCTCCTCGCCCAGCACCAACTCGTCGGGCAAAGCAGGCAGAGCCGTATCCCCGACCATGGCCACGGTTTCTCCATCTGGCTGGCTTCCGGTTTCGCTCTTGCTTTCAGCCTCCGCATTCTTCATCTCAGAAGCGGTGGGCGGAGTGGCCTTCTTTTCAGCGCAAGCAACCATCCCCATAACCATCACGGCCACCATGGACCACTTCACGATTCGATTGATGTTTTTCATGGGCCTATGAAACCCGCCCGGCCATCTGATGTCAAGCCATCTGCCATAAAATCGGGAAAATGCCTTTTGTGGAAATAAAGTGATCAGGGTCACATGGCGGCCGAGGCCATCATGGGATACACTCGATCCATTGATTTGGCAATTCATTGATTTGGAGTTCGCTTTGGGCTATGCCCTAGCGCAAGATCAGCAACCGGGGTGTAAATGGGCTATTTCGGCCGCAGCGTGACGAGAAAAATTGCACTCATGGTCAGCAGCATCAGCCTGCTGGTGGTCGGCCTTAGTCTGACCGGCATCATCATGAGAGTGCAAGAAACCGGCCTGAGCAAACAACTTGAGAGCTTCGTTCATCTGCAGATCCTCCTCAGCGTGTTGCTGGTGATTTTCCTCACCCTGCTTGTGGTCTTGGTCGTTCGGCTCTATCTGACCGGTCCTCTGCGCAACTTGCACAAGGTCATCTCCTCCGCGGAAGAGGGCGATTTCTTAAGCCGGGTGGTGGTTAAGAGCGACGACGAGGTGGGGCGCTTGGCCACCGACTTCAACCGCCTGTTGACCAAACTGACCGATGTGCAGGCCTCCCGCATCGACACGGCCATGGAGTTGGACGAAGCCCAACGCGAGTTGGAAATGCAGGCCGCGCTGGAAGCAAAGAACCGTCAGATTGAATTAACGAATCGTAAGCTCACCCGCCGAATCAATGAACTGGACCTGCTCTTCGATGTCAGCCAGCGACTCACTTCGTCATTGGAATTGGATCATGTACTCCAGGCCATGGCGGAATTGATCGGCAGTCGTCTGGGCTTCCAGCGCTTCAGCATTCTGCTCTTCGATGAGGCTGAATCGATGCTCACCTTCAGACACGTTTTCGGCCCGCAGGGCCCGGGCACATCCGTGGGCGACAGCCTGCCGGCGGATGAAGGCCTCGTGGGACGCGCGATTCAGAAAGGCACGCACGAGTTGGTCAGCGATCTTGTCGGTTTGGCCCGCAACACGCCGCTGGAAAATGCCCTTCCAACCACCGGCTCATTCCTCTGTGTGCCGATGCAGCACAGAGAAAAGCTCTACGGCGTCTTGAACTTCACCAGCCCCAAAAAAGATGCCTTTTCCGATGATGCCATCCAATTTATGACCGCCTTGAGCAACCAAGCCGCCATGGCCATCGCCAACGCCCAGCTCTTCAAGGAAACCCTGGATCTGAGCGTGACGGACGAGCTGACCAAGCTTGCAAATCGGCGTCAAATGAAGACCGCCTTGCAGATGGAATTCGACCGGGCTCGGCGCTTCTCAAACGATCTGTCCGTGATCATGATCGATATCGATCACTTCAAGCGCTACAACGACGCCAACGGCCACCTGCTGGGTGACCAGGTCCTGACGGGTGTTGCCCGCGTCTTGGAAAACAACACCCGCAAAGTGGATACGGTGGCCCGCTTCGGCGGAGAAGAGTTCGTCATCATCCTGCCGGGACAGGACAAAGCCACGGCCAGCAGCGTCGCCGAAAAGTTGCGCAAAGCAGTGGCCCAAAACGTTTTCCCACGCATGGCTTCTCAGCCCAATGGGTATCTGAGCATCACGGCAGGTGTGTCCTGCTATCCGAAAGACGGAGACCAACCCCAGGCCCTGGTGGACATGGCCGACTTGGCCCTTTATGTCGCCAAGCGGGCCGGACGCAATCGCGTGGTGGAATTCGAAAAGGACATGTTGGCCGCGGAAGCGGAGCGCCAAGCCGCCAGACAGGTCAAGGCCACAAGACGCCGAAGACGACGCAAACCCGTCAAGGCAGGCCCACCCGAACGCATTTAATTTAAGGGCTTACCGAGATCGAGGCGTCGAAGGGCTGGCTCATGGCGCCGAAGGTGTCGAAGACCACCAATCGCACGATGTATTCACCGTAAATATCCGGCGTGAAGGAAGTCGTGGCCTCGTCACTGCTATCCAAGAAGGCTTCGCTTGGCTCACCTTGCGGGGTCTGGGGCTTGAAGAGGAAAGACCAGCTATAGATGCTGACGCTGTCGTCCACGTCCGGGTCGAAGGAGCCGGAGCCGTCCAAATGAATGGGATCCAATCCGTTGACCGTCTGGGTACGCGGCTGCACATCAGCCACCGGCGGCAGGTTGGCCGCCGTGCCGCTGTTCTGGCAAATCAAGATGTAGGGGATGGAATCGTTGGGGCTGTCATGACCGATATCGATTTGGCCGATTTCCCCTTCGATCATGGTGTTGTCCAAAAAGTCCACCTGGAAAGTATGGCTCTCGGTGGGGGCCAACACAATGGGGTTCGCCGGGAAGTCCGCCGGCAAGCCAGCCAGGGAAAAAACAGGCGGATCCCCCGGATTCATGGAAAAAGCGATGGCGCTGACGGTCAAGTCGGCATGCCCCACATTGCGCAGGTTCACGTCCTGGGTATCCGAACCGCCCTGAGGAACATTCAAAAACTGCACCACGTCAAAGGGCGTCACGTCCAAATCAGGCCGCACCGCGCCACCCAGGGTGATGGTCACGCTGGCTTCGTCCGGATCATTGGAGTAGATGATGATCGATCCGTCGTCCGCGCCCGAATCGCTGGGTGCATAAGTCACGTCGATGAAACCCTGACCCCCCACGCCGACTTCAAAACCATCCTCGCTGTCGACGTAAAACTCGCCTTCGACCGAACCCCCGGTCACTTCCAGGCCACTGACCACGAGGATGGCCGAGCCCGTATTGTTCACCGTGATGGTTTCGGTTACCTCTTCTCCTTGGCTCACGCCGGTGAAAGGAATGTTCACCGGGCTGACCTGAATGTTGGGCGAGGCTGCGTTGGCCAGAACCCTCACGGAAAAAGTGCCGTCGGCGAAACCATTCTGTGTGAGATCCTCGTCGTTGGTGAAAATATCCATGCCCGTGTTGTCGAATCCCTCCATCGCCGGGGAATAGACCAGGGTCATCATCTGGCTCTGGCCCGGCTGCAAGATGATGTCCTCGTCAGCCGGCTCTTGCAGACGGAAATCCGCAGTATCGCCGATGCCGTCGTCAAGGATGAAACCATCCATGGTCAATGGCACGTTGCCGGCGTTGTGCAGGAGGGCTTTTAAAAAACTCTCGGAGCCGGGGGCCACGTCACAAAAGTTAAAGGAAACACGAACCGGATGTTCAAAGGTGACCGGGTCCGTGACGGTCTGACAATAAGGCGCGCCCGTGCCCGGGCAGGTTTCCTCGTGTTGACAGACCACCGCCAGGTCGGGATCCGGCGGCGCGCCCGTGCCGGAAAGCTGAATCTCGCATTGGTTGAACTCACTTGGGCATTCGTCCCGATCATTGGTCATCACTTCCAAGACATCGAAGTCCTGGGCGTCTTCAGTCAGCGGGTCATAATTCACGGCGATTTGAATCGAGCCACCCAAGCCTAAGCTGCCGGGCAACTCGCCCACTTCCTCGGTGACGGCGTCCCAAGAGCCCAGCAAGGCAAAGGGGCTGGAATCGCCGCCTCGCACCGTCAGGCTATTAAAGACCAAACCGGCCCGGCCAACGTTGCTGATGGTCAAGACACGAATTTGAGGAAAACCCACGGCCACATCGTCAAACTGCAAGGCGGTTAAATCCACCTCCAGTTCGGGTCGTCCGTCCAGCCCCGAATCGCATTCGCAGTTGATCACCGGTCCGGCGCACAACAAAGTCAGAAGCAATCCACTCAGGGTCCTCGTCAATCGTCGTCTCTCGCGTCTATTGAGCATGAAATCCTCCATGTTGCTGCCTTACAAGCCTACAGTGCCTACAGTACCTACAGAATGGCCATTTCTAACATGCATGCCCAAACGGGCGCAATGCCCTCAGAGATCCATCAAGATTAAATCCTGCTGCTCGGCACCGGCTACCACCACCTCGCCCGCGGAAGTGATAAACACATCGATCTCTGAACGTACCGCCATTTTGCCGGGCAGGTAGATTCCCGGCTCGATGGAAAAACAGATCCCCGGCACCAGACGCCGCTCATCCCGGGTCTCCAGGTTGTCGATGTGCACCCCATTGCCGTGAACTTCCTCACCGATGGAATGCCCCGTGCGATGGATGAAGAACTCTCCGTATCCAGCCTCGTCCACCACCTTCCGGCAAGCGTCATCGACCTCATAGCCGAAGCAATCCTCGCCGTTGGCGAAACGTTGCCGCACAAAATCCAGGGCCGCCTGGCGCGCATCCCGCACCACGCCGAAGATCTTCACGTACTCATCCGGGGGGTTCTTGCCCAAAAAGCCGCACCATGTGATGTCATAAAAGATGGCCCCGGGCTTGGCGAGCTTGGCCCAAAGGTCAATAAGCAAACATTGCCCCGGGGCCAAGACACGGCTGTTGTCCGGTGTCGGCTCGAAATGAGGATCGGCCGGGTGGTCATCCACGCCCACGATCGGAAACTCATCCATGCAATCCAAACCTTCTTCTTCGAAGCGGGCCACGATGAATCGCTGCAGTTCGTACTCGGTGAGTTTTTCGCCGCCTTTCACCATGGCCTCAACTTTGGCGAAGGCCTCATCCTTGATGCGCTGGATTTTCTCGCCGGCATCAAGATGGGATTGATAGCCGGCCTGGTCGATGATGGCCTCGAAGGTCTGCACCAGATCGGCCGAGGAGACGACCTCCACACCCTGGGCCCTGATCAGATCCACCGTCCCGCCGTCCACGGTTGAAACGTATGGGATGGAAGCCTCCGGGGAATACTGCATGGCCACGCGTTTCGCGCCGGAAAGCATGCGCCCCAGCGACTCGTGCAGCTCTTTCCAACTCAAGTACAGCGTCTTTGCGCCGGGGAGGCTGTCTAGCTTTCTCGGCTCCACCTTGTGGGCCAGCTTTTGCGCTTCGCCTTCCGCCGGAATGTAGTACCACCAACGGCGGGATGTGAACTTGCCGAAATCCAGGCCCAGCACCCGGTAGGCGATGGCATCCCGGTTGTGGAAGTCGTAAAACAACCAGCCGTCCAACTCAGCCTTCTTCAATTCCGCTTGAATGCGTTCCAATTCCATATCTTCCTCCTGTTCAGATGCGCCCAGAATAGACACAGGCCAGCCTGCATCTCAAGGCATCAAGGCATCAAGGTAGTACCGAGAAACGCCACGGCCCGCTGCATGATTTGCTCTAAGTGCTCAGGCGCGTTGAACTGATGATCCGCGCCGGTGATGATCTCCAAGCGAGAGTGGACCGGACAAGCAGCGTGCAGCGCACGACTTTCCTCAACCGGCACCACGTCATCCCGCTCACCATGCAAAATGAGCCAGGGACAAGAGACCCGAGCAGCCGGGCCTAAGACCTCCGTCACCTGCGCGTCGTCGAACCAGGCGATGCCCACCCGCTCGCCTTCGAAATCCAACCAACCCCGATCACGCCAGACCGCCAGTCCCTTCGCATCCACCATGCGAGGGCCTAAGTCGGCGGGCCGCGCCACGGCGGCGAAGGTGACCATGGCCTCCATGCCCCGCAGGCCCGAAGCAGCCAGCATGGTGGCCACGGCCCCGCCCATGCTGGAGCCCACCAGCGCGAAACGCTCCACGCCTGCCTCGCGCCTCAAGACATCCAATGCAGCTCCGGCTTCTTTGACCTGCCGCGAGAAACTCAGGCCCATCAAGTCCCCCGGGCTGTCTCCCCTGCCCTGAAAATCGAAACGCAGCACGGCCAGGCCCTTCTCGGCCAATCGACGGGCCAGACCCAGATGCTTGGGGCTGTCTTTGTAAGACAGCATGCCGTGGCAAATCAGCACGCCGGCTGTCGGCTCGCCTTCAGGGATATGCAACACCCCAGCCAATTTCATACCGGAAGCCAGAGGAATCTCCAGCCTGCGCTCCTTGCTCATGTCGTCTCCATTTTGATTAAAAATCCGCCGTCCCGGCCAGACTCAGGGTCAGGGTGTGGGCTTGCACCGAGACATGCTCGGCCGGCAGCCCGAATATTTCATTGACGCTGTAGCTTTCGCCGCTGCCGTAGACATAGGTGATGATGATGCTGTTGCTGGAGTTTTCCTGCCTGCGTCCCAAACCCAAGCTGGCACCAAAAGACATCATGCGGGGCAATAACAGGGCGTCTAAGCGTTGGTCCGGCCTGTCGTAGTAGTCCATGTCCACCACGGAAAAATTGGTGAAAGCGCCGGCCCGAATGCTCCAACTCTCCAGCAGTTTCACTTCGGCCCCCAGGCTGGCATTCAGCAACCAAGTATGCTGCCGCCGCTCGTCCGCGTCGAGGGCCCGATCCGGATCCAGGATCGCTTCGCCCATGGGCGTGACCGGATAGACGCTGGGGCCTTTGAAAAGCAAATACTCGTCTTGAGGCAGATGAAAGCGCAGGTCCAAACCCAAGGCCCAGGAGTCGGGCACCCGGTATGCCAGGCCCAGACCGATCATCAAGGGCAGCTTTTTCTCCATGGTGACATCGTCGGTCTCGATGCGGTCTGAATAGCTTGACAACTCCTCCGTCACCAGGGGGTTGCCGTCTGCATCTTCCATGTGGCTGCTGGCCAGCTGCAGCATGTTCACGTAAGACTTAAATCGACCGAAGGTGGGCGAACGGATAGTCAGACCCACGCAAAGGTTTGAGGTGATGTCGAATTGCAAGCCCATCTGGGACAACATGGTCAAGGAGATGGCCGAACGATCCATGCTCACGTTGGAATAGACATAAAGGGTTTCCAAGGTGGACTCATCAATGACCGCCATCTTCATGCCCAGATTGCCGGACAGATCGCTCAGATGCGCCAGCATGAACACGCTGAGTCCCAGCCGCAATCGACCAAACAAGCTGGCCGCGTAAGCCGCCCCGACCCAGTAGGTCATGTCCTCCCCGGTGAAACTGCCCTTGAGTTCGTAGGGATAGAGACCGATGGACTGATCGATGACGTGTTCGAACTTGTCG
>JAUVAM010000003.1 GCA_030591745.1 Deltaproteobacteria bacterium | reverse complement strand
CCAGCGAATATGCCGATCAGGCCCCCCATCAGGCCCAGCAACGCGCCCAGCATGGCACCCAAAAATCCCACCTGGGAGCCGCTCAACCAGGCACCGGGGGGCTGCGTGGGATCTTCGCCATCCTCGAACTGCACAAGCTCCAGGTCGCGAAGTTCGACTCGCCCCTTGCCCGGCATGATCAAATTGACCACCAGCTTGCTGGGCGCCGAGGACTCAGGTCGGGTGTTATTGAATGGCAAGACGAAAAGACGCCAGTCCTGATCTCCCGTCAGAAACCTCAGGGGACCTTGTTCGCTCAAGCTTCGCGTAAAGAAGCGCTCGCCGTCGTCAAAGTGATTCCACATCTCCAGATAGGCCTTGCCAAAAACGCCCTGACAACGCACCTGGCCACGCAGGGCGTAGACCGACTGCTCGATGTCGGGTTCATCAAACACCAGAAGCTCCGTCACCTTGGGCGCGGCTTCGCTCTGCTCAAGCGCCCAGCCCCCCGCCACGGGCCCTTCCAGCCGACTCAAAACCTCGGCCGCCAGTACAGACGAAGCAAACGAAAACAGGGACAGACCGACAAATAGAAACAAGATGCGCCTCATCTCAATCCTCCATTGACTTTCGACGAGACACTGAGTCTATATGATTCTTGTTCAGGACAACAAGGGAGACAGCATACGCCCCAACCAGAGCGCGGCCGAGGCCAACGTGGCCAACTGGGCCCAACGATAGACCCTGAATTTTCGTTCTTCCACCTGGGCCAATTCATAGACCTGCCTGGCCGTGCTGTCGAAAAGATCTTCAAGCCCCACCCGACGCAAATCCTCGGCGTAAGTAGAGGAATTCCGCCGCCCAAGAATATCCGAGAAAAACAACAAGCGGGCGTTTGAACCCAGGCGCATGCCGGGCAGGCGGGCCCAAACCACGGCCAAACAAGTGAGGGCCGCCAAAGACGCTGCCCCCAAAGCCAAAAGAGTCCAAATGCCGTTCAACCCGCCGGCCGCCGCCGTGGCCAAAAAAATGGAGTTAAGCAACAAGAGGCTGTTGGCCTTCTTATCAATAAACGTAATGAAGGACTGATTGTGCCCTAAGATATCCATGGCCAAACCCAAGCGCTCCGAAAGGGAAAGCTCCAGCGTGCCCACCACCGTCGCCATTTTTTCCGGTCGCCGACGGCGACGTTCCTGCTCCAAATCATGAATACGCTCAGCGTTCCGGGCTCCCACAATCCACCTCCTCTCGCCTCTACCCAAAGAAGTAGCAATCATCGTGCCAGCCAAAAAAACCCCGACTGACTGACCCTTGAGCCATTAGAGGGGCAACTCAGTGCACCAAATCGCCACGACCCCCAGGCCTGAATGCACCAATTCGGAGCATAGGACTTGCACTGAGGCAATCTGGTGCCTACCTTGTGATGATCAAGGAGGGTTGCATTCCCGATGACTGCCTTCAAAACGAATCCTGCTGACTCTTTGGGCCATTTTCGCCACTTCGCATGGCTGTTCTTCTTCCTGCTGCTGCCGGGCCAGGTCGGGGCGCAAAGCAAAGACAAGAAGACAAAGGAACCACCCGTGCGGGTGGAAATCCTGGCGGACGTGGCTCAGGTGGGCCTGGGGGAGGAATATCGCCTGGGTGTTCGGCTGCACATGGCCCCGGGTTGGCATATTTATTGGCTTTATCCGGGCAACACGGGAAAAGCCACCCGTCTTCAATTTGGCTCCGATGAAAACCACACCAAGGTCTTAGAACCTCAGTTCCCGGCCCCGGAAGTCTTCGACGCCAAGCACATCGATGACTTGAGTTTCGGCTATTCCGGCTCGACACTTCTCTGGGCCACGGCCATGACCTTCGACAGCCCGCCGGACGGCAAAACCCGCATCCAGGCCGAAGTACAATGGTTGGCTTGCAAAGAGGCCTGTGTCACGGGCAAGGCCAAGCCCAGCCTGACCTTGCCGGTCGGGGATGCGGCCAAGGCCTCCCCGCATGCCAAACTCTTCGAGGCGGCCTCCGCCGCCAACCCCAAACAAGCCGCCGCCGATCAGGTCTGGCTCGATAGCGCCAAGTACGTCGACGGGCAGTGGGAACTTCATTACGGCCTCTCGGCGGACATGAAGGCCACGTCCTTTGTGCCCCGCTGGTTGCAGGGTGGTTCCTGCAAAATCCTGGAATATGGAATTGAGAAAGGAGACAAGGGGCAGACCGCGCGCATTCGCCTGAAAGGCGACAACTGCCTGCCCGGTACGGGGGGCATCATTTCCCGAGCCGACATGCCCCCCCTGGGCATCAGCGCCTTCGCCGCCGAAGAAAAAACTCCCTTGACGGCCAGCGCCAAAGATCCGACCGAAAAAACCAAAGCAGAAACCGAGACGCCCCTGCTACCCATGGAGCAAAAATCCCTGTGGATGATGCTCCTTTTCGCCTTTTTGGGCGGGCTTTTGCTCAATGTCATGCCCTGCGTCATCCCGGTGGTCATCCCCAAGATGCTGCACGTGGTGCGCACGGCGCAAAAAGTCAAAGATCCGGGAGAGCGCCGTCGTATTCTCTGGTCCAACAGCCTGGCCTACGCGGCCGGCGTCATCGCCACCCTGCTGTCTTTGGGCGCGGTGGTGGTTGCCTTAAAACAGGTCGGTCGAGAAGTGGGTTGGGGCTTCCAATTTCAAAACCCCTGGTTCTTGGTCTTCATGGTGGCCCTCTTGCTGGTGCTGGGCCTTGGCATGCTGCACGTCTTTCCCCTACAAAGCGCGGGTCACACAGACGATCTGAAAAACTTACGAAAAATGCGGCGCCGCAGCCCCCTGCTTGAATCCTTCTTGACTGGTCTTTTGGTGACCTTCTTGGGTACGCCCTGCACGGCCCCCATGCTGGGTCCCGCCTTAGGGTACGCCTTCACTGCTTCTTCCGGTGCCATTTTTCTCTTCTTGGCCACGGTGGGACTCGGCCTGTCGACTCCTTTTCTCCTGTTGGGTGCCTGGACCGGCTGGACGCGCATCCTGCCCAAAAAGGTCACGGAGCGCTACGACCGAATCATGCGAGGCATGGCCTTTCTGCTCTTCGGCACGGCGGTCTGGCTGCTGGGGGTCTTGGCCGACGGCTACGGCATCAACGCGGCCATGAACATGGTCTGGTTCCTTCTGGCGCTGGGCTTCGGCGCGTGGATCTTCGGCCTTTGGACCAGCCAGGAGGATGCCTGGCGACGACGCTTGCTCAAGCTTTTGCCTCTCGCCCTGGCCGTGGGCCTGTTCGGTGCCTGGGTGCTGGAGTTCCCCGAGGGCGGTCGCCAGCAAGCCTTAGGCATGCAGAGTCATGTTGGCATCAAGTGGCAACCCTTTTCCGAAGACGGATTGAAAAAATTACGGGCCGACGGCCAAACGGTCTTTGTCGACTTCATGGCCCAGTGGTGCATGAACTGCAAGGCCAACGAACGCCTGGTCATCGAAACCCGCCAGACGCAGAAATTGCTCAAGAAGCTAAACATCGAAACATTGAAAGCCGACGCCACCCGCTTCGACCCCGTCATCCAGCGCTGGCTGAAACGCCACGGCCGAGCCGGCGTGCCCATGTACCTCATCTTTCCAGCATGTGGCACGGATGCACAAACCATCATGCTGCCCGAAATCCTCACCAGCAGCACCCTGCACGACGCCCTGAAAAAAGCAGGCCCCAGTCGCTCTTCTTGTAATGGCACCCCAGGCGGCCTTTAGTCCTAGGTTCAAATAGCTCATCTTCCTTAAAAAATGAGCCTGTGATAACATTTCATATTGGAGATCAAAGTTACGTTTGGATGTATCCGGAGAGGCGAGGCAATGACAGAACAGCAACTCCTAGAACGCATCACGCTCGATCCCAAAGTGATGATCGGAAAACCTATCATCAGGGGAACACGCCTGACCGTAGAATTTGTCCTGAACTTGCTGGCTTACGGCGCGACCGTAACGGAGATTTTAGAAGAGTACAACGGGCTCACGGAAAAGGACATTCAAGCCTGTTTGCTTTTCGCCACGAAGTCCCTGGCAGAAACGTCATTCATGCCCTCGATGGTGGAATCAGCCTAAATGCGCTTCCTCGTGGATGAATGCGCGGGCCCTGCGCTCGCACTCTGGCTTCGCGAGCAGAAGCATGAAACCTTTTCGGTTTACGAAGAAGCACGAGGCCTGGATGATGATAGCATCATCACGAAGGCCTTCGCCGAAAACTGGATCTTGGTGACCTGCGACAAGGATTTCGGAGAAAAAGTCTACCGGGAGCGAAGGCCGCACAAGGGCGTTGTGCTTCTGCGACTTGAAGATGAACGAGCAACGAGCAAAATTGCCGCTTTCAAGCGATTACTCGATAACTATGCGGGGCGGCTAGCGGACCAATTCGTTGTGGTAAGCGCGAAACAAGTACGTTTTGCGCGAAGACAAGATTAGACGCCCGCCAGCAGCACAAACAACGCCAGCCATTCTTTCCACCCTGGTCTCATCGAACGAACTGCCGTCTCCACTTTTTTGGCATCTCCCCCATCAACTGAGGCGGCATTATACACAAAATGACGATGCGCTGCCAGGGGCCGGCGATTCCAGGCATTTCAAGCATAGCGAAACACGAGACAGCCCCTTGTCGTAATCAGGCGCTCTGTGAGATCATTGTCTTAATCATTCAGGAGGAAAGCATGGAACTCATGGAGAGGGCGGAGGCGGCCAATCGCTGGGCGAAAATCTTAGTGCAGGAACTGACCGAACGACTGCACAGCCGATCGGCGCAATTGGCCGAAGAACTGGCCGGTGAGTTACAAGAAGAACTGGACGAAGACTTCCGGGAGCTCTTGCCGTCTTTGCCCGCCGAGCAACTGTCCGAGGTCTTGGCCGCGGAGCTGCGAGCCAAATTGCTGGAAGAACTGCAAGAGGGCCTGCCCCTGGACGTGCGCAAGATTCTGCACCAGGAGCTTGAAAAGCTCGTCTTCGAGCAGCTCGACAAAGGACAGTCCAAAGAGGACATCCGATTATTGGCTTTGCAGCGTGAAGATGAGTTGGCCGAACACTGGGCCCGCTGGGTAGCCGGCGAGATGACCCATCTCTTGCTCGAGCGCCTGGCCGAACAGCTCACAGCCAACCAAGAATAGGCACTCGCAGGTCAGTCTTCTGACTCGACCACCCGCCACATTACGCGATCAGCCCCACAGTGGTTTCGCAAAGCCTCGGCATAACGTTTGGCCCATCTACCCACTTCCGCCGAGGCTTCATCCGCCGGCGCGTAGAGCACGGCCACCACATCCCTCGTCGAATCCTGAATCTTGGTATCCATCGAATCCTTGACCGGATTGCCGCAAGGCTGCCATTCGCCATCATGCCGCCGACAGACCAGGAGCAGATCCTGCAAGTCGATGCCCTGGCCGGTTCGATTAAAGACGTAGCTCTCCCCCGGCTGACCGCGACGCAACAACAAGTCAGGACCGCTCAATTTCAAATCGAAGATGGTGCCGGGCAAGCCCGACTCCAGACTGATGGCGTTGTTCACATCCACCGGTGGATTGACAGAAGGAAACTGTTGGGCCATGGCCGCCTTGAGCAAAAACTCGCTGGCCGGTTTTCCGCGCCCAGCAGGCTTGTATTTGCCATGCCGCAGCATGTCCCGAACTCGTGCCTTGACAGCCTGGGGCCAAAAGTCTTCGCCAGCCTCCCTCGCTCGCTCTACCAACTCAGCCAAAAAGTCGGGCAATTCCTCGGACGGGAGAGGTGATTGGATGCCCTCGGCCCAAATGAGGGCTGCGCGCACCGGGCAGGGATCCAAACTGCTGTCGAGAACAAGGCTACATTCCATGGCGAGACCCTTCCCTTTTCTTTCGGGCAGAAGAAGCAGCCCATGAACAAATGGGGCAAGCTTCCATGTCATGCCCCCGTGCCTGACAATGCGTCCGGCCAAAATAAATAATCTGTAAATGCCGCCTGGCCCATTCCTCCTGGGCAAAAACTTTTTTCAAATCCTTTTCTGTCTGCACCACGTTCTTTCCCGAAGACAAGCCCCAACGCTCGGCCAAGCGATGGATGTGGGTATCCACGGGAAAAGCGGGTTGGCCGAATGCCTGGACCATGACCACCGAGGCGGTCTTGTGGCCCACCCCCGGCAGATTCTCCAGAGACTCAAAATCAGCCGGCACCCGACCCGCGTGCCTGTCCAAAAGCAACTGGCTCATGGCCTTGAGATTGCGCGCCTTGGTGGGGGCCAAACCCAGGGTGCGGATGACGCGCAGGATGCGATCGACTCCAAGGGCCGCCATCTCTTTCGGCCCTGCAGCCAGAGCAAAAAGCGCAGGCGTGACCTCGTTGACCTTCTTGTCGGTTGTCTGGGCGCTCAGCATGACCGCAACCAGCAAGGTATAGGGGTCGGAATGGAGCAAGGGAATGGCGGGCACGGGGAAAAGCTCATCCAAGACACGACCGATTCGCAGGGCTTTGTCGATGCGCTTCATGCCCAAAGCTTATCGATCAAAAACCTCATTCCCGCAAGTATCGCTGAAAGATTATTTCACGCTCGGCCTTGGCCTGCGCAGGCAGAGTGAAATCAAAACGCACCTGACTTTCAACATGGAGCCAGGCCTCGTGCTGTTGCTCAGGCACCGGCAGGCGGGTCACTTCCACCGAGCCCGCGGCCTTCAAGACCTTCCCCGGCACCGAGGCCCGAATGACCAAACGTGCCGATTTGCGCATGGCGTTTCTCAATTTCAGCGTCATGCGAGTCTCCACCAGCGTATAGACCCTGGAGCCCACCCGCTTGGCGCCTTGCACTCGCCGGATCTCTTCTTCGGCGTGACTGCCACGCAGAGATACGGCTGCGGTCACCGGCAATTCCACCTCGGCCCCGGCCGGCGTGAAGGTCAACATATCCTGCCCCACCGCAAGGCCCTTTTCCATCAACAAGGCCGGGCCCGTGGTCCAAGGTCGCCCGCTGTTGTTCTTCAAGACCACCTGGTGCCATACCGTGTTCTTCTCAAGCTGCAAGGGCGATACGCCGTATGAAGTGCTCACGACGTGCGATCGGCCGCTTTTGGGCGCCCAGGTATAAAGGTGCCGGTAAGGGACCCTGGTTCGCATCAACTCCACCAAGGCTCGTTCGCCCTTGCGTAAGGTCAATCTGGGCACAGAATAGGTATACAAGTCCTGGACTTCCTGACCCGCCATGGCACGAATCACGGCACCACCCCCAGTCGATCCGCCGTCGGAGATCTGACCATGGCGCTCGCCTGCCCGCCCGTGAAACTGGGCGTTGGACATCGGATTGGACGCGAGTTGATTCATGAGCTGTGGTGCCGCGACCGCCAGGCTGTTTCTGAGTACCTGCTCCAAAACCATGGGCGAGACCACGTCACCGAAGCGGAAGGTGGGCAAGCCGACCACGAAGTCCACCGGGCCATCCAGATCTTCCGCCTCGTTGATGATTTCCGCTTGCAAGACGAGTTCCGCTTTACCATCCGCTCCCAATTCCACCCGATACGTGGGAATCCATCGAATGCCGGGTCTGAAATAAAACAGATCCAACTCATGACGTTTTCCCGACTTCTTCTTGGCGTATCGAATCGTGAGTTGCTTGACCTGCTTGCGACGACTCTGTTTCCAGCTACATTGAAGCTGCATTTTGTCAATCCGCAGATTCATGATCCGAGCGCAGGCCAGCAGCAAATCACCGCCCTCACCTCGCAACACAAAATGCTTGGCCCGGGGACGACCATCACAAAACCCAGGTAACGTTCCTGACGCCGGCTGCAATCGTGAAGACATGATATGCGCGGCGAAGATGGGCGCAGGGGCACCGAATGCTGAACAGCCTGGCTGCCCGGGTTCCAGCATCGCGATAATCTTGCCCCTGTGTTTTTTCCCGTCGACCGTCACAACTTCAGCCAGCCGACCGATGTTGGCTGACAGAATCTCCACCGGGTTGGCGCAGGTGTTTGTGATGACCTCGTTCTCCAGCCGCTCCACCTTGCCCGCCACCACCTGGGAGACAGGCTCCCTCGCGTCGCTGATCCAGAAACTACCCAAGCTGGCCGCGGCGGGCAGGACCTCCGTCCAAAGCTCACCTTTCGCGTCGGTCTTGCCCTTGGCCTTCTTGACGAACAAACCATGCCCATCCTTGAAGACCACCACCCGCTCGGTGGAAAGCTCCAGCTCCCCGGGTTTGAGCTCACCTGCTGAGACGCCACCAAATGCAAAGACCACCGCCAAACCCAACCAGCCGCATGTTTTCATGTGTTTCTCCTTTCCTGGACCAGCCTGCACCAAAAGATCCTGACTTTGGGTTAAGGCTTGGTAACATAAGCCCTCGGCCTTGATTCCCCCCGGCTTTCTTGTCATTCTGAAACGCAGAAAAACGCAGACAACCTTGGAGCCAGAACAAATCCCGTGAAGACCAAATGGACCATCATCTTGCTCCTCTTTCTTCTGTTGCCCCAGCCCGCCCTGAGCGAGCCCGAGGTCTTGGCCCCGAAAGAATTGGCTCGTTTCCACAAGGCCTGCCGTCGCCTCATCAAGCGGGCCAGTCTGATGAGCGTCATGGGACGCGAAGGATGGCTCTTAATTGACAACGAGCTTGAACACCTGACGGCTGGACGCTTTTGGGGAAAAGACGCCCGACGCAAGGGCCGCGCCAGCGCCCGCTCCGAACGAGACTCCTTGCCGGTCTTGTTGGACACCCAGCGCCAAATGGCCGAGTTGGGCATTCGCCTGATCCTGGTGCCCATACCCGCCAAGGCCATCATCTATCCCGAGTCCGTTTTCGCAAACCCACCCCTGGACAAAAAGGGCCTGCCCATACGACTCGACCCACAGCACCAGAAATTTTACGACATCCTGCGCAAGCAGGGTTTGGAGGTTTGGGATCCGACCTCTTTGCTCCTGGCCCACCGGAACGACAAGCGAGGCCCCTTATACGGCAAACACGACACCCACTACGCGGGCCGGGCCACCGAGATAATCGCTGTGGCGCTTGCGCCGAAGCTCGCCGACCTGCGGCCTGCCACCCCCCTCAAGCTGGAAACCGAAATCCGACCCCAGCAGGTTCGGGGCGACCTCTGGCAGACATACCGTCTGCAAGTAAGCAAGGCCAAACGACCCAAGCCCGAGACCCTCAGCCTCCGTTTCACGGGACAGCGTGGACCCAAAGGTGCATTGCGCCCCTTGCCCGAAGATCGCAAGAGTCCACTGCTCATCTTCGGCGACAGCCACGGGCTGATTTTTCATGCAGGCGGTGCCATGCACGCCACGGGCGCAGGTTTTGCCGATCAACTGGCCATGGCCCTCGGCATGCCAGTGGATGTGGCCTGCGTTTGCGGGGAGAACGCCACCAAGGCCCGACTCATACTGCGGCGTCGACAAAAAGCCGACCCGAGCTACCTGAAGGGGAAAAAAGTCGCCATCTGGATCTTCTCGGTCAGGGGATTTTCCGAGGAGGATTGGGTAAAGGTACCCCTCTACAAGACCATCACCAGGCCAAAGGCCAGCTCCAAGCGAAACAAATCAAAGTCCTCATCAAATTCCTCATCACCGTAAAAACCGGCCGTACCCGAGAGCTCGAACTGAGCGCCGAAGGTGGGCATAAACATGTAGCGCGCCCCAAGCGTGGCGGACATCACCACACCCTCATAGCTTTCGCCCCATGGCGTACGAAACCAGGCGCTTATCCCGGTACCCAAGAGACCATAAAGCTGCAAGCTATCCCCGAAGACAAGCTGCCCGCCGGCCCGACCAATCACCTCCAACATCCAGTAATCACGGTTGCCCAGGGCGTCCACCTGCAAACCCATGAGCCAAATATCATTGACCTCCATGTCCAGCGTGAAGCGAGGACCGAATTGATCCAACAACTTGTCGGCCTGGCGCCTGCCCCCGTAATCCGCCCACCACATGATTGGTGCCGGGGCATAAGTCGCGTAGAAGCCGAGGTACATGGGCGGTCGCACCATCGTCACCCCCTCTCGGGGTTCACCTGAATCGGACTCATCGTCATCGGGCAGACCCGCATGCGTTTCGACCGATGGCTGCGCCGTTTTTGCCGTCGGCTCCTCGGGCTGGACACTGGGCACCACCACCAGGGGCCCCTGTTTCATCAAACCATCCACCACCTGCTCCAACGAGGCGACCAGGGCTTCGCTATCACAGTTTCCACGGTGCATGGCCGTGCGCGAGGTGGCCGGCGATTCCCGCGGGTAGAGCGATCCGGTGACGATGCAGACCTTACCCATGGGCAAAACACTGGTGGCCAAGGTATAGTCGGCATTCAGCAAGCGTTCGGCCTCGATCTGACATTGGCGGTCCATGCACACGTAATAGCCCTTGGTCTGAATCTTCTTGTGCACCTCGACCCAGGGCAAAATCTGGCAAGAAGCGACCTCGCCGAACCGCACACCCAGATAGTCCGTGAGCGCCACCAGTTCCTCTTCGGTGAGATCCACCCCGCGGCCCTCCAGGAGATGCACCGCCACCGAGGGGGCCCGCTCTCCCGCCTGAAGCACCGGAACGCAAATCACAAAACAGGCCAAAACGCTGAACCACTTCAAGCCACTCATCTTCTGTCTCCTGCGTGATGATCAAATTTGTCCCATTTTGTTCCACCGCGCCCTGTATGGCAAGTTGCACACTCGACTAATTCAACTCACGGCGCGTGGCCAGCCCCAAAGTGACCAAGGTAAAAATCAAGCTGGCGGCACTCAGCACGAGCAAAGCAAGCGAGGTGGAGGCAGGATTTAAAGATTCGACGAACATGCTCAGCATACCCGTTGCATCCGGCCCAAGTCCCAAGAGGCTTTTTAGATAGTACATCAAGGTGACGCGTGGAAATCCGCCAGGCAGATTGGCCACCACCACCTCCCAGCCGAAGGCCAGGATGATGGCCGGGACCATGGGCTTGCGAAAAATCACCGCCACCATGGCGAAGAGCGGGGTATAAACCAGACCGGCCAGACCCACCGCCAAAAGCCCGCGCCCCATCACAATCCCGGCATGTTCCGCGCCCTGTCCACAACCGAGAAGGAGCACCCCACCCGCTGCCGCGGAGGATGCCAGCATCAGGCCACATCCCACCAGGGCTGCCGCCATCACCTTGCCAAAGACCAGCGCCCAACGGGACACCGGCCGGGTCCAAAGATAGATCAGCGTTTTGTCTTCCCGATCGTCTCGAATGGCAGCCACGGCCAGCAACAAAGGCAGGCCCAAGCCGAAAAACTGCAAGACCAGGTGGGCCAACAAATCGGCAAAATCCCCGCAGCCGCAGTTCCCCTTGGAAAAACGCAGGTAAAAGGCCAGTCCCACGGGCAGACAAGCCGCCAGCATCAGCCCCAAAAAGAGCCGTCGTCCAAGCATAACGCGCAGAAACAACCGCCCCACCAGCGCCGCCGCGCCCATGCTGGAAAGCCGTTTTTGGGCTCGCTCGCTCATTTTACCAGGTACCTGAATACGGCCTCCAGGTTATCATCCAGGCCTTCCAAACTCTGAATGCCGTAGTGCCCATCGGCGGCCAGATCGCCGATGGCCAAAAAACATGCATCCGGGTTTTTTGTCTCCACCTCCAGGCGCGCGCCGGAAAGATTAACCCGCAGCACATGCTCGTGGGTCAGTAGTTCCCGGGCCAAGCCCCGCGGATCCGCAGAGTCCAAGGCGATGCGATGGGGATGAGCGTCAATGAGATCCCGGATGGCCGAAACCTGCCCGGTGGCCAAAACCCGGCCATGGTGCAACAAAAGAATGTGGCGGGTCATGGCCTCCAGCTCGTGCAAAACGTGACTGGAGATCAACACACCCACGCCCTCCTCGGCCAGCTGCCGAACCAGGGCGATGATGCGAGCCCGCTGGGCTGGATCCAAACCGTTTAAGGGCTCGTCCAACAAAAGCAAACGGGGCTGGTGGGCCAAAGCTTGCGCCACCTTGAGCCGCTGACGCATGCCGTGGGAAAGGCTATGGATGGGCTGCGCCCCTCGCTGCGCCAGACCCACCTGCTCCAGGGCCTGATCGCTGCGACGCCTGGCCTCGGCCTTCGAAAAACCATGAAGCCGACACAAAGACTCGACAAATTCAGCGGCCCTCATGTGTTCGTAAAAGCGATCGTGCTCGGGGCAGAAGCCAATCTGGGCCATCAGCGCAGGGTTGGACCAGGGACGCTGCCCCATCAAACGCAAGCGGCCCCTGGAAGGCTTCAACTGGCCCACCAGCAACTTCAGAAGGGTGGACTTGCCCGCGCCGTTGGGCCCAAGCAAACCGAGAATCGGCGCTTGAAGATCCAGACTGATGTCGTTGACGGCCACCACTTGGCCGAACCACTTGCTTAGGCCCTCCGCCTGAATGTGGATACTCATGGCCGGGCCCCCCACCAACGCCGAAGCTGAAACAAGACCACACCGGCACCGACCAGGGCCCAGAGCCCAAGGCCCAAAGCCTGCCATCCCAAATCGGCGTACCAGCTTGCGCCGGACAAGGCCACCCCGGCCAGGTTGGTGCTGCTCTCGACGAAGCCGATGGCCCGAAGTTGCCCCATCCCGGTGCCGCTCGCCAAACCGCTACCCAAAGCGGAAGACACGAAATAGACGATCACCCACAGAATGCCCGCCGTGCGTCCCCTTTGCACCATGGACGACAGGGCGAGGATCACCGCCCCCTGGCTGAGGGCCACCATCAAGGACAAGCCGGCCAGGGCCGCGACCCAACGCAAACAAAGCGCCCCGTCCACACCGGGCTCCACCGCCCAACGCAACAAGGCCAGCAACAGGCCGGGACCCAAGATCACCACGATGACTGCCATGGCGATGGCGCTCCATTTGCCCAAAAGATATTGAGCGAAGCCAATCGGTCGACTGAAATACACCGAAAAAGCCCCAACCCGCCTGTCCTCCGCGATGGCGTTGCGTCCCAGGTAGTAGACCATGAGCATGGCGAAGATCAGTTGACTGGCGAAAAACTGCTCCCACAGATCCATCAATTCAGCAACCGCCTGCAAGCGCGACTGCACCAGGGAAATCACGCCAAAAATACCAAGTGGAAAGAAAGACACGATCGCCACGCGCCGAAACCACTTTTCTTTCCAGGCCAGGCGAATCTCGTTGCGGGCAATGGCCAAGAAGCGCCAGCCGCCCGAGACACGGGGGCCATGCCATTGCGTGTAACCGTGGTCGTAGACCTGGGCTTTATCGCTGGACTTCACGCATCCCCCTGGCCCATGCCTTCAACACGCCGGGTGTAGGCTCGTTCCAGGCTGGCACCCGCCGGCATCAAATTGCGCACCTGCAGGCCCTCTTGTCGTGCCACTTGCCAAAGCAAGGCAAGCTCCGCATCCGGAGGCAAAACAACCTCAAGCCCCAGGGCCCCGACCTCGTCGCTTACCGTGCAACCGCGCGCCCGCAAAGCCACAGCCATCTGCTGCCGGTCTTGCTTGACGCGCAAGAGGATACGCGGCCCCTCCTCTTGCTGAAATCCTTGGCGCGTGCCCGCGTACACAAGCCGGCCCTGGTTGAGCACCACCACCGATTCGCAGGTTTTCTCAATGTCTCGCAAAATATGTGAGGAAAGCAGCACACTCACACCCCTTTTGCCCAGGCTCCCCACCAGAACCAGCATCTCCTCCCGCCCGGCAGGGTCAAGACCCGAGGTGGGCTCGTCTAAGAGCAACAACTCGGGACCGTGCACCAGGGCTGCCGCCAACTTGGCCCGCTGCTTCATGCCGGTGGAGTATCCCTCCAAGGCCCGGTAGCGGGATTCTCCAAGTCCCACAAAATCCAACATGCGATGAGCACGGGAGATGGCGTCCTTGGTACGCATGCCGCAAAGCGCCCCGCACATGGCCACAAACTCCATCCCGCTGAGTCCAGGCAGCGCCACTTCGTCTTCCGCCATGTAGCCGACCCGCTGCCGCACGCTCAGCTGGCGCCGGGCCGGGTCCTCCCCCAGCACCCGCACCTGACCGGGGCCCAAAGGCAACCAGCCCAGCAAAGTCTTAATCAAGGTGCTCTTGCCGGCTCCATTGGGGCCCAAGAGTCCGGTGCAACCTGCCCCCACCTGGAAACTGATAGCGTCCAAGGCCACCCGGCTGCCATAATGTTGGCTCAACTTATCCACCTTCAAAACCATATTCTTCGCATAACACAAACCAAGATAACTTTGCAGTAAAAACAGGCCAGTATAGGTCCTGGACGCGAGCGAAATGAACAGATGGGGAGTCCGGAACGTTGATCCCCTGAAGGAGGGCAGGTAGAATGCCCCTGCTCTAAACATCAAAACAGGGAGAAAGCTAATGATTCGCAAATTGCTCCTGGCCGGAATTTTCCTCATGAGCGCCGGCCTGTTCCTGTCAAGCTGCATCGTGTCGCCACGCCACCATCGCGCGGTGGTGGTGGTGGGTCCGCCCGTTGAATACGGCTACCAACCACTTCTGTACGACGGCTACGTAGTCTACTACTCGGACGACGGCATCCCCTTCTACTGGAACGGCGGCGTGCGCCTCTGGGTCCCTGGGAACTATCGGGCTCGCTACGACTCTCACTACCGCAGCCATCGTTCATCCTATCGCTCCTGGCACAAAAACCGGGGACACCACTACCGGAACCGTCACTACCGCAAGTCCAGACGCCATCGCGATAGCCCGCGCGTGAGGCATCGCAAAGACGATCGGCGTGAACAGGATCGCAGAAGAAAGAAAAGGAAGAAGAAGAAGAAAAAGAAGAAAAAGAGAGAAAAAAAACGCCGTTTGAGAACCGCTGACTAGGCAACTCAGACCTGCTGTCTCAGCGCCCCAATATCTTCCGCATCAACAATCTGGCACCCACCCGCAAATAAGAAGCCCTGGGCAACTTTTCAACCTCGGCCTGCCGACTGGCCTCTAAGTAAGCGCTCAACTCCCGGTAGGCCACCCGACACTCCACCACCACGGGTTTCTCCATCGTCAAAGCTTCACGCAGCCCCTCTTCGATCTCACCATCATGACGAATGCAGAGGTATCCAACCCCAAGTGCCAAGGCCAACTGCTCGTAATTCACCGGCACCAAATCCACGCAAGTTTCCCGGCCGATGACCCGCTCCTGAAAGGCGCGCAGCAGATCCATCTTCCCATCCGCGAAAACGGCCACCACCGGAGACGCGTTGCAACGCCTGGCGGTCAAAAGCTCCATGCCGGTTTTTAAAAACCCCCCATCGCCCACGCAGGCCACCACTCGATAATCCGGCTTGGCCAACTTGACGGCCACCGCCGCCGGCACGGCGAAGCCCGCCGCCCGATAGTCCACCGGGGCGATGAGGCTACGCGGTGCCTGCACCTCATAGGAAGCCACCGCGAAATGGGCATGGTGGCCCGCGTCGAGCACCAGGACGTCGTCGCTGCCCATCAACTCACGCAGACCGACGAAGAACTTGATCGGATCCACGGCATCACGCCAGGGCTTGCGTGCCTTCAAGCGATCACGCAGCTCTCGCTTGCCCTGCCGGACACGCTCCCGCATCCCGCCATCGTCCGGCCGTTCTTGCAAGCGATCCAACAAAAACCGCAGCGCCTGGCGCGCGGGGGCCGTGATGGCCTGAGCCGCGGGCACACGACGCCCAGCCACGCCTTCTTCGATGTCGATGTGCACCAGCTCCGCATCCAGGACATAGGCCCCCGGCCCGATCGTCGCCTCCGAAAAACGACAGCCCACGGCCAGCAACAGATCACATTGGGCAAGGCAATCTTCCGCCAGGGGGGAGCCCACGGGCCCCGGCCCGAAACCCACGCTCAAGGGGTGTATGAAGGGCAGGCAGCCCAAACCGGAGATCGTGGTGGCCACGGGCGCGTGGAGAAGCTCGGCAAGCTCGGCTACTTCCTCCGTGGCCTCGAAGCAACCGGCACCCACATAAAGCCCCACCTGCTTGGCTCGCTGCATCTTCTTGACCGTGCGCGCCAAAGACTCAAAAGCCTTACGCGAAAGCTCCTTGGGTCCGGGCCGAAAACCCGTGCCCTCCATCCGACCCCGGCGTCGCTGCACGTCCATCGGGATTTCAACCAGGACGGGACCCGGCGCGCCTTCCTGGGCCAGGCGAACAGCCCGAGCCAAAGCCGGGGGGATTTCTTCCGGATCCTCCACGCGAAAAACGCGCTTGCAAAGCGGGCGGGCCATGGCCAATTGGTCCAGGGCATCGACCACGGTCTCTTCGCTCTGGCCTCCCTCCAGCCGACCGGCCACCAGGGCCAGCAGAGGAGAGGTGTCCATCTTGGCCTCAGCCAGACCCGTCATCGCATTGGTCAAACCCGGCCCCGGCGCCAAGACACAAGCCGACAACTCGCCCGTGGCCCGGGCGTGGGCGTCGGCCATAAAAGCAGCGCTGTGCTCATGGGTGCAAAGCACCATCTCGATGGGGCTGGATTCAAAGGCATCAAAAAGATAAGTGGTCTCGATGGAAGGAATACCAAAAACCCGCTTCACCCCCGCACGCCGCAGACTGGTCACGACCGCCTGAGCACCGGACATGTGTCCCCAGGGGGAAATGGGAGGCTGTTCTTTCATTCAGGCAACATACCCGAGGCCATGGCCCCGGACAAGACCAAGCGCTTCAAATGCTTGACCCACCCGGCCCTGGCGGGGATCATGGGTGGGTCAGGAGGTCGACCCATGCGGCGACGGCGTTACATCACCCTTTTGATCGGCGGCATTGTTCTTTTGGTGGCCGGACAGGCTTTGGCCAAGGTCCGGCTTCAGGGTTGGTATTTTCCGAAGCCCTTCACCATGAGCAGCCCCATGTCCCCCCACCGTTTCGGTGGCATGGAGACGGCCGTAAACTTCACTGACCTGGGCACCGGTCTGGCCTTCCCCCTCCGCAGCTCCATCACCCCCAGGAAGAGCCCCTTCTCGGTGGATCTGACCTTACCGCTGAGCATCGGCATCCCCAAGGAGGGTTCGACCAAATTCTACATGGGCAACCCGAGCATCGGCGTGACGGGGGCCTGGCGTTTCATGTTCCCCTTCGGCGGCAACCAGCGACTCCCGGCCGCCTGGTCCGTGGGTGCCGACATCGGTCTGCCTTTGGCAGGCATTTGGGGTGCCAACGCGGCCACGGTCCTTTGCTTTCCCATGTACGTACGTGAGTATTCCGCCTGGCTGCCCCACTTCGTCATCCGGCCCAAGGCCACCTTGGCCCTGGGCAAGCCCATCTTTTTCGGAATGTTTGAGGTGGGCGTCGCGGGCCTGGGCGTGACCATGAGCGGCGACACCTACACGGTGATGGACTGGGGCGTGGCCTTCGGCTCGCAGCCGCACGAACTGGTGAGCATCACGTTGGAGTTCGGTGGCGCGCACGCCTTGCACGACAACAGCTATACGGTTTTCTCTCGCAACCCCGTTTGGGGTGCTTTGGGCGCGCGTTTTTACATCGGTGAAAAATTCGTGACCGGGCTCATGATGCGCGTGCCATTCACCCACGCCTTCGCCAGCCCGGATGCCGACACCCCCAGTTACGAATCCATCTTCGCGTTTTCAATCTTTGTGGGTTACCAGGTCAAGGAGCACCCGGGATTTTGAACTTTACTAGTTTGCTATTTGCACGCCCTTCTTGTCGATCACCAAACCATCGACCGTGAAGATCACGCCCCATCGCTGAATCTCCACCTTCCCCTTCTTCTCAACCGCCCTGAAGAACAAGGTGAACATGTGCGGCCCACCATCGACCCAATCCACTTGCGGCGGGATGGTGGCCATGGCCTTGGGGTAATAAGGCGTGCCCTTCAGCGCATAGAGCACCTTGGCCGGTGCCGGGGCCTTGCCTTCGGCCAAGGGCCTGGCATCGGCCACATACACGTTGTCGTCTTGCTTCTTGATGCCCGGACCGCGATAAAACAGCTTGTGGCCAACCGGCCCCCAGGAAGGCGATGTGCCCGGGCCCAGGTCGTGGAGAGTGCTACCATCAGCCGCCACCACCCAGAGCCGGGGTTCAAAATCCGAATAGGCCAGCCATCGGCCGTCGGGTGAAAAGGCGTGGGGCATGCGCTCGCCCCCGGGCTTGAGCAAACGACGTGGGTTGAAATCCCGACCCACCAACCAATAGTCCCACCGACACTGGCCCCCCTTGCAACCCAAAGGAACGCCGAGGACGGCACGCCGGCCGAAAGGCTCGGGAAAAACGTTGCCGTCCAGTATCAAACGCCGAGCCGACAGGTAGCCCCCGTGCACACGAAACCAGCGCCGCCCCGCCCGCCAGACCTCCTCCAGCACTCGAACCACCTGACCGTCGACAAGCGCCTGGCCCGCACCCGAGGCTGTCTTATCCGGCGCATTGAGCAGAGGCACACTCCCGCCGGACACCCCGGCGAAGACCCGGCCCGCCTTGGGCCAACCGGCCGGAAGGGGTGCCGGTCGAAAGCGGTCATGCAGGTAACGACGGTACAAAACCCGGGCTGCGTAACCACTGGCCTTCAAGGCCGCGGCCAAATCCTCGGCCCATGCCCGCCGGGCGAACTTGCCGGCCACCAGAGCCCAGGCCTTGCCTGCCTGATTCATCTCGCGGGTCTGGTCCACCACGGGATAACCGATGGGCATTTTGGACCACGCCCTCAAGGTGTCGTAGTCGGCGAGCAGCGCCTCGGGCTGGTCTGCCTCGGCCACCACCACATGGGCGATGAGCTCAGGCTTTTGCTCCAGCGGCGGCTCGACGAAAGGCCCCTTCAATCCTGGTCGAGTCGTCGGAGGCAGGGGCTCTTTGGCTGCAACTTCCACAAGACCCGCATCCGTCGTGGCTCCTCCATCATCACTATCAGACTGGGCCTGAGCCAAGCCCGCATCAATTGGCGCCACATCTTTTTTGCTGCAGGCGGTCAAGGAAACCGCCAGGCATAGGCAGAACCCAGCCAAGAAAACACCCCAGCGCGACGGCATGACCGCCCCCTTAGCTACCATTGCGGCCGGTGACCTGAGCCAAGAATTTCTCAATGCGCAAGTTGGTCAGCTCCGGCAATTCGATTGACGCCGTGTGGCTCCCCATGGGCAGGGTGAGCAATTCCGAGTCCGGAATCATGGCGTGCATGCGACGGGATATCCAGTAAGGCGTGAAGCGATCCGACTCACCCGCCACGATCAAAGTCGGCTTTTTCAAGTCGGCCAAAAAAGGCTCGGTCGTATGTCGAGAGGCACCCGCCAGGGTACGTACAAAAATTTCGGGATCAATGCGGCTCAAATCTTCCAAGTAAGGAAAGAAATCCTCTCGCTTGATCAGTCCCTGATTGATCTCGAAGTTTTTGGCATACCAATAACTCAACTCGGAACGGACCCACTCGCGCCAAACCTTGGTCACCAAGGGGCGAAAGTGATTCAAACCCAGACGGAACAGGGGAAACAGACGCTTGATAAGGCCCGTATCGTGCACATGATCGATGGCTTTGCCATAGGACCCGGTGATGGGCACCAGGGCCAGGACTTGCTCGGGATAGCGATGGGCGTACTCCAGAATCACCTGCACACCCATGCTGTGCCCCACCAAAACCACCGGACCATCCACCCCGGCGTCCGCGATGACGGCCTTCAAATCCTCGGCACAGTCTTCGATACCCAGGTTCTCCATGTTCTCCGGCGCCTCGGATCGGCCGTGGCCCCGGTAATTCCAATGCACCAACTGGTACAGGTCTTCAAAATGTGGAATGAAGTACTTCCAAATAAAGCCGGCGCAACCAATGCCATCGCAAAGCACCAAAGTAGGCTTGCGGCTTCCGATGCGACGATACCAAATGGAAGTCCCGTCAAAACTCTCTACTGTTGTTTCCGTATACTGGTCCATACACAAGACCTCATCAATAACGAATGATTTCGATGCCTGAGCGCCTTTTTTTCTTTCTTTTCCTGCTGGATTTCTTCTTTGCCTTGCGTCGCGAGTCGAGAATTTCGGCTCGCAGTTCAAGCAACTCCGGATCGTCGGGGGCTATCTCGAGGGCCTCATCCGCCAAGCCCAGCGCCCCGTCAAATCGCTGCTTGTTCATCAGAATCCTTGCCTTAACCTTCAGCATCTCGAAGTCCACCCCGGATTGCGCAAGTTGCTCTTCCACGTACTCCATGGCGGTCGAAAGGCTTGTCCCGTTTTCCGCGTACAACATGGCCAACATGCGCTTGACCCCAGAATGCTTCGGCCGATACATCAAGACGACTTCCAATTCGCTGATGGCATCATT
>JAUVAM010000275.1 GCA_030591745.1 Deltaproteobacteria bacterium | reverse complement strand
TCGAGCAGATGAAACTCGAACGCCCGCACATGACCCTGCACGTCGGCGACATGGTCGGCGACGGACGGATCTACGAGCAATGGCGTGACGAGCATTTCTCGCCACTCAAACCGATCGGTCACTATCTGCCGACCCATTCGGCCATGGGCAACCACGAACGCAACGCCAAGGCCTACTATCGCTATACCGACAACCCCATCTCCGGGGCCTTCACCGATTCCGCAGAGTGGGGAGCCAACTACTCAATTCGCTACGGCAACACCTTCTTTCTCGTGCTCGACACGAACAGCCCTCACCTGCTTTCGGCTGAACTCCTGCCGGACTCAAGGCTGGTCGAATGGATCGAGGCCCAGCTGCGCTCCGAACAAGCCCGCTCGGCCACCTGGCGGATCGCCGCCGCACATCATCCCGCCCTTACGGAATGTTGGTCACCAGGCAAATGCGACAGCTTCGCCGGGCTGGAGGTCATCGAAAAGTGGCTCTTCCCTCGTTTGGCCAAACACGGATTCCAGGCCTATTTCTGCGGGCATACCCACGCCTACGAACGAGGCCGAATCGAAGGCCTGCTCCACATGATCTCGGGGGGCGGCGGCGGTGATTTGGATGAATGGTGCAGGAACTTCGAGCAGACCGAAGTCTACGTTATTTCGCACCACCACATCTTGGTCGATGCCGGATGCGATCGGATGACCCTCCGAGCTTATCGGACCGGAGAGAGCAAGCCCTTCGACGAGGTCATCATCAAGCGAGAAACAAGACAGCCCCCCCCCTGAACTGGAAAGCGCTGAACTGGAAACCGCCAGTTTTCGTTGCCTGGACTCGGCAGCCAATGCTATTCAGAAAGACATCGTTTGCCACAAGGAGGCAGCCAGAAGATTATGTGGAATATGGTCATCAATGGCGCACTGCTCATCAGCTCCATCCTGCTCCTCTGGAAGGGCTCGGGCTGGCTGGTGGCAAGCGCGGCCCGAATCGGTCGCAAGTACAAAATCTCCGACCTGACCATCGGCCTCACCATTGTGGCCTTCGGCACCTCGGCCCCCGAGTTCGCCGTGACCATCTCGGCCGCCATGGGGGCCAAGTCGGACATCTCGGTGGGCAACATCATCGGCTCCAACATTTTCAACCTGGGCTTCATCCTGGGCGGCGCCGCCCTGTTCCGCACCCTGAAAACCACACGCACTTTGGTTTACCGGGACGGCATGCTGCTCATCGCCACCAGCCTTTTGTTGTTGGTCTTACTCTACGATCACCATCTGGCACGATGGGAAGGCATCTTGCTCTTCGCAGGCCTGGTCGCATACCTTCTGCTGCTCTTTTTCACCCAGAGCAAAGAAGAAGTGGCCGAGTTGGAAGAAGAAATGCCCGAGGGCGAGGCGACATGGAAAGATTACCCAATCCTCATTCTCAGCATCGCCGCCGTGGTGGCCGGTGGACATCTGCTGGTCGAAAGCGCCTCGGAGATCGCCCGGACCCTGGGGGTGAGCGAATGGGTTATCGCTGTGACCATCGTGGCGGCGGGCACCTCGGCTCCTGAGTTCGCAACGGCCATCACCGCGGCCGCCAAAGGACACCACGGCATGTCCTTGGGAAACCTCATCGGCAGCGATCTCTTCAACCTGCTGGGCGTACTGGGCGTTGCAGGCATGATCCGTCCCATGGACATTATCCCCGCAAGTTTCAACAGCGTACTCATGCTGGTCGGCATGTGCGTTTTGGCCGTACTATTCATGCGCACGGGCTGGAAACTGACGCGATGGAAAGGCGGGGTCTTAGTGGCCATCGGCTTGGCGCGCTGGATCTTCGATTTCGTTTAATGATCATTGCCCGAAGGGGGCCATCTTGCAAACAAGACATCTTCTTCTGATCGCGTTGCTTGGACTTTCAAGCCTCATGTTGGCCGATGGTGCCCGGGCCCAAGGGCGTGTTGAAATCCGTGGATGGGTCATGGGCGTGCCCATGAGCAAACGGGTGGTCCTGCATCTGGAAGGCCCGAGCAAACGCCAGGCCACCACCAAGTCAGGGGGTCGCTGGAGCATCCAGGTCAACCCCGGCACCTACACCGTGATCCCCAAGGCCCCGGGCATGCGTTTCACACCCGCCCATCGCCGCGTCCAGGCCGACAGTGGGGAAATCGACGCCATCAACTTCTCCGTCATCAAAGAGGCCAAACAAACCACCAGCTCATCATCCAAAAAGAAAGCGTCCCTGAGCATCAGCGGCTGGGTGCGCGGCATCGCGGGGGGCGACATGGTGCAGGTCAAGGCCGAGGGCCCCACACCGGCCAGCACCAGCACCAAAGCGGGCGGCGTCTTCAAACTCTCCAATCTGAAACCAGGCCGATATCGGCTACGCTTTGAGTCTGACAAGTACCAGATAAGTCCCCAACCTAAAATGGTGAAATTGGTCAAGAAAAACAGGAAGGGCTTACGATTCAAAGCCAAACCGCGCAGCCACGCCGTGGCGACCCAGCTGACAAAAAAGAGGAAGGGCTTTACTGTCCGGGGCCGAGTCAGGGCCATGTATGTCAAGGGAAGCTGCCAGCTGGCTTTAATCAAGGCCGTAGACGGCCATCGGATTTTTGCCACCCTCAGCAAGGGCAATGCTGCCTCTTGCGGAGAATTCGAGCTCGAAATGCCTCCGGGCCGGTACACCTTCTCGACCGTGGTCCAAAACAGCCGATATATTAAAACCATCCTCCCCGAGAGCCAAACCATCCAGATCGATCGCGATCTGAATGGGGTTAATTTCAAAGCCGTCCGTTGGTGAAACTTGGAGCCAATTGACAGGGCCAAGACCTTGGGTTTATAAAGGATTTGCAATTCTCACCCCAGAGGTACTGCGTATGCGAAACCTGATGCTGACCATCGTCCTCCTCGCCCTGGCGAGTCCGGTCCAGGCCAAGTCCTGGATGGGCACCACGCCCGGCATCACCACCCGCACCCAGGTCATCAACAACTTCGGCAAAGCCACCAAGGTCTTCTCCAAGGGCGGCAAGCTCTCCGATGGTCTGAACTACCAGGGTGACGAGGCCATCAAGGGAGCGCTGGGGACCAACTTCTACTTCGACAAGTATGAAGTCCTATCCCACATCGATGTGTTTCCGGCCAAGGAGATCAGCTTCAAGGAGATCTTGAACATCTTCGGCAAGGACTTCAAAAAGATGCAGACCAAGAAAGGCCACATTCTTCTGCATTACGCGGTGGACGGCATGGTGGTCTTCTTCGACAAATCCGGGAACAAGGTTCACTCCTTCAAGTTCATGAAAGGCGTCGAAAAAAAGAAAGCGCCCGAAAAAGAGCTCAGCAAAGAAAAGAAAAACAAGCGAAATGCCCCCGAGTCTGATGACGAGGAAGCAGCCGGCGAAGAAGCCACGGAAGATTCGGCCGAAGATATCGAAACCGAAAGTATCGTGGAGTAGCTGGGGAGGGTCCGGCATGTTGCGCATCGGTTTAACGGGGGGTATCGGTTCGGGCAAAAGCACGGTTGGCCGCATGCTGAAAAATCACGGGCTGCAGGTCTTCGACGCCGATGCCATCGGACGCGCCTTGTTGGATAAAAACAGCCCCTTGACCCAAGACATCCAGTCACAATTTCCAGGCTGTGGCTCAGACGAGGGCGGCGTCAATCGAAGCCAGTTGGCTACCAAGGTCTTCGCCGATCCCAAAGCGCGCCGCTGGCTGGAAGATCAGATGCACCCAGCCATCCTCAATGAGATCACGGCCCGCGAAGCCCGCTTGCCGTCGCGGACGCAGACAGTTGTCCTGGAGGGCGCGGTGCTGCTGGAAAGCCAAACGCCCTTTGATCTGCAGGGCATGATCGTAGTCTGGGCACCCGAAAAAACGCGGTTGGCCAGAGCCATGGCCCGGGATGAAGTCAGCGAAGATCGAATCCGGGACCGCATGGCGGCCCAGTTGCCCGAGGCCGACAAGCTCCAGACGGCAACCCACTTCATTGACAATGGCGGCCCATTGCAAGCCACACGCGAGCAGGTGAGTCGCTTAGCGCACAGCCTCAAGATCGAAGCAGGAGGGGAAGATGAGCCCTGAGAAAACCAAGACAAAAAAAGCAAAGCCCGCAAAAAAAACAAGCGGAAAGAAAGCAGCCAAGCGCTCCAGGAAAAAGGCGCGCGAGGTTTTGGTGACCGGCTACCCGGGCTTCATCGGCAAGCGCCTTGTGCGCAAGCTCTTGCAGACCGAACCCGAGAGCAACTTCTACCTGTTGGTGCAAGAAAAGTTCGTCGAGGATGCCAAGCGCTATGTGCGCAGTTTTCGAAGCAAAACCCTGGAAAGAGTAAACATCCTGACCGGCGACATCGCGGACATGCATCTGGGCCTCTCGGCTTCCGAACTCAAACGGCTCACCCGAGAGGTCACGGACATCTACCACTTGGCCGCCGTCAGTTACCTTGGTGCCCCAGAGCGAATGATGAAGCGCGTCAACGTAGACGGCACCCAAAATCTGCTCGAAGTGGCCTTGGACACCCGAAAGCTGAAACGCTTCAATCACGTCAGCACGTCCTATGTTTCCGGTGATCGAGAGGGCGTGATCACGGAAGACGAGTTGGAATGCGAACAGGGATTCCGCAACCCTTACGAGAAGACCAAATTTCTTGGAGAACAAAGGGTCCGGGCGGCCATGGACAAACTGCCCATCACCATCACAAGGCCCAGCATTGTGATCGGCGACTCCAAGACCGGCGAGATCGGGCGATTCGATGGTCCCTACTACTTGGCCATCCTGCTGGCATCCTCACCCGCGGCCATGAGTTTGGTTTTCCCTGGCGATGGCGGGGCACCCCTCAACATGGTGCCGGTGGATTATGCGGTAGACGCCATCGTGCATTTGAGCGAGCACAAAGAGGCAGAAGGCCTGACTTTCCAACTGGTGGATCCCAACGCCTTGTCGGTGAAGCGAGTCTACCAACTCATCGGGGAGCGAGCCGGCATCCCCACGGGCCGAATTCGCTTTGGCTCAGGCCTGACACGAACCCTGCTGGGCGGTTTGAGTTCTGCTTTGCAGCTTGTCCCGGGCCTGGAGCAGGCTTCTCGAGCACCGCGCCAGGCCATCGATCTGGTCAACACCATGGCTATCTACAACGACACCAACACCCAACGCCTTCTGAAACATTCAGGCATTGAATGTCCGCCCTTCGAAGACTATGTGGATAATCTCTTCACCTATGTGCGGAACAAGCTCATGCAGAAACGAAAACGGGAGATGGACGAGGATCCCTTGGCCTGAAGAGAAGCTATTCGAAATGGATGACCTTCTCATCCAGCAACTGAACCAAAATTCGCAAGAGATCGAGGTTGGGCAAACCGCAGATGCTCTTCAAATCATCCAAACTCGTGTTTCCATCGATGAGTGAGAGGATGAAGCCCGCCCGATGATCAAGATTCAACCAGATGACCTCATCGCCCGACATGCGCACGGCCGGTGTTCTGGATCCGCCACCCAACTTAACCCGGAGATGGCGCTCCAGTTCGCCTTGGGCTTGTTTGAGGAGTTGCCTGACCTCAGTGCTGTCCGGCTCACGATCGATCGCTTTTTCCAAAAGCTCCACCGCGCCTGAGAAATCATCCAAGTCAAGCATGTCCCTGGCACCCTGCATCAAGGATTTGGCTGGTCGAGGTGTTTCCGTGGCCCAGGCAGGAGCGGGACTCGCTCCGACCAGGTCCAAGGCTCCCCCCGGGTCCTTCTCTTTTGCATCCAAACGACGAGCAAAAGGAGGAACAGGACTGAGAACCTGTTTGGGCTTGCCCTGAGGGGGAGACGACCCCCAACCGTCAAGCGAAGACATCGCAGTCTCAAGATGATCCGAATCAGGTTGCGGTGCAGGCTCTGCGACAGGTTGCGGTGCAGGCGCTGTGACAGGTTGCGGTGCAGGCTCTGCGACAGGTTGTGGTGCAGGCGCTGTGACAGGTTGTGGTGCAGGCGCTGTGACAGGTTGTGGTGCAGGCGCTGTGACAGGTTGTGGTGCAGGCGCTGTGACAGGTTGTG
>JAUVAM010000093.1 GCA_030591745.1 Deltaproteobacteria bacterium | reverse complement strand
TGTCCCAGAGTCAGACCCTGGAGGCCGATGGTCTCCATCAGGAGGGCCGCGTGAGCGGCTTGAGCCCCTCGACTTGTTTCCCCTATCGGGTTCGATGCGGTACGGAAACCACGCCCCAGGCCAGCTTCTGCACAGCGGCTTTGCCTGGCGAGGCTTTTCGTTTCGTTCTTTTCGGCGATACGCGCAGCAATCACGATATGCACCGACAGGTGGCTGAGCGTATTCGAGCGGAGCGTCCGGATTTTTTCATCAATTCCGGCGATTTGGTGTCCAACGGGGAAAACGAGGAGGACTGGGTCCCCTTTTTCGAAGCGGAGGCGGACTTGCTTCGTGAGGTGCCCATGTATCCGGTGGTGGGCAACCATGACGAAGAAGACGGGGTGGTGGACCGGTACCAGCGTTTGTTTGCCCCACCGACCGAGAGCTCGGGCTCAGAGCGCTACTATGTTTTTTCGTATGGCAATGCGCGATTTGTTGTTCTCGACAATCAGTCGAGTCTTCTGCTTGCGCAGAAGGCCTGGTTCGAAGAAGTGCTGGATGAGGCCGCCGCGGATCCGATGGTGGAGCATCTCTTCGTCATTCTGCACGAGAACATGTATTCGTCCAAGGACGGGCGCAGCGGTGATTGGTATTTTCGTTCCTGGCGCAATTTGATGAAGGAAAAAGGCGTGAAGATGGTCTTCGCCGGCCACGATCACTATTACGAGCGAGGCGAAGCGGACAACGGGCTTCCATACATCATTGCCGGTGGAGGGGCTGCCGGACTCTACGATACGGAAAATTTTACCGAAGGCGACCCCATTGACATCTTTTATCCCGCGCACCGCATTTTTTATTCGCGCTCCGTCAATCACTATCTTTGTATTGATATTCATGGGCCGCATTTGAATGCATGCACCAAGGACTCTCAGGGGGTGGCGTTTGATTGTTTCTCCTATGGAGAAATGCCGGATGCGGGCATGCCGGACGCTGGTGAGGAGGATGCAGGCGAAGAAGATGCCGGTGAAGAAGATGCGGGCATTACGGATGCCGGGGATGATCAGGATGGTGGACTGGATGGGGGCGTATCGGACGCCGGAGAGCTGGATGGCGCTGATGACGGAGGCGGGCAGGCGGCGGACACGGGTTCCGCCTGTGATTGTTCCGGGCAGCCGGAGGACCCGGTTTGCGGTGAAGATGGTGTGACCTACGACAATCTTTGTGTTTTGGATTGCGCCCAGGTGGGCATGCGCCATCAGGGCGCTTGTGAAGAGGACGCGGATCCTTGTGATTGTCCTGATTTGGACGAGCCGGTCTGTGGACAAGACGGAGTTACCTATCGTAACCCTTGCGTAATGATGTGCATGGGCGTGGATGGGGAACACGAAGGCCCTTGTTCGCAGGATGGTTGCGCATGTGGGCAGGCCATGGGTTTTTCCGGATTGGGCTTTCTCTTGATTGGATTGTTTTTGTTAAGGATGCGGCTGCGCTTGACAGGCTGGCGATTCAAGGTCTAGCCTGGGCGACAATTGAACACCAAACCAAGGGACGGTCATGACTGAGGCATCCGAGAAGAAAGAAGGCGTGAAAACCAAGCAGGCTGAACGAGAGGAAAGAACTCGCGGACAACGATCATTGATCATCAATGTCATGCTCATGTTCTTTGTGTCCATCGTAGTTTTTGTGATCGGCATCTATTTTTTCATCGTGCCCAGGATGGTACGCCAGCAGCTTGACGCCCAATACGCGGCGGCCGAGGTCAGGCAGTTGAAGCGGCAGATTAGCTATCTGCAGCAGGCACGGGTGCCCGGGCAACCGGCCAAGGCTGTGATCACGGCTACGCCTGTCGCGGTTGACAAGCCTGCCGTCTCAGCGCCAGCCAAAGCAGCAGCGCCAGTCAAAGTAGCGCCGGTCAAAGCAGCGCCGGTCAAAGCAGCGCCGGTTAAAGTAGCGCCGGTTAAAGTAGCGCCGGTCAAAGCAGCGCCGGTCAAAGCAGCGCCCGCGCCGAAGCCTGCCGCAGTAAAATAACCCAGTCTTGAATTATTCGAGTTCTTCGATTGCGATGCCAGGCGGTGGGGTGAGCCGGAACAGGCTGTCCTCCAGCTTTGGATCTACTTCCACCTCTTTGATTCGCAGTTTCAGCTTCATCTTTTCGCCCGGCATTTCGAATTCTACCTTGCGAGGCAGGAGACCTTGCCAGTCCTTGTACTTCAGGGTGAAGTAGGTTTCCCCATCGGTCCAGACCTTCGCCTCCATCGGGTGCATGCTGATCGGGTCCACCAGGATCTCTTCGATCCGCTTGTCCTTGCTCAGGGTGAGCAGGTACAGGCCTTTTTCCTTCTTCCATTCGATACGGGCTTGCTCGAAGTCGATGAGGGGCGGCTCGCCCATGAGGAGGCCGACAACGGCCTCGGGTTGCATGGGCACCGGCAGCTTGCGGGCGATGTGTTCGGGGCGGGCCGGGCCCCTCAGAAAACGACCTTTGTTTAGATCCCAGATCGAGAACACCGTGTTATCCAACACCAGGATGGAGATGGGTTGATCAAAGAAACTTTCGGTTTCAAAACGAAGGCGCGCCGGGCGTTGGGCGGTGTAGACCATGTGGGCTTTGATGCGTTGGCCTCGACGGCGCATGTCCACCACGCCGACGGCTCGGATGGATTGGGTCCGTTTGGTCTGCTGAGCCATGGCAGCCAAGAGTTCGTCAGGTTTTACAAATCGTCTGGTCTCAGGTGGCTGGTTGCCTCGACGATGGGGGCAGGCGGTCAACAACAACAGACCCAGGCTTGCCAGAAGCCAGCAAGCCGAACGGGTCATAGCAGCACCGACAGGCTACCCAACAAGTCAAAGAAGGCTTCGGCAGAGAAGAAGATGAAACGCACATCTCCAAAAGACAGTTGATCTCCGTCGTGCAGGTAGCGCGATTGCCTGGCCGGCAGGGGCTGTCCGTTGACCTGCGTACCGTTGGTCGATCCGGTGTCGGTCAGCAAGACCCGACCCGCATCTTCGTCGGCTTTGAAAAAGGCATGGTGCTTGGATACGGTCAGATCCGCCAGGGCGATGTCGTTGGTTTCGGTTCGGCCCACTAAGACCTTCTCTGGGAACGAATCCGCCGCGGTTTTGGTTAGTTCGATAACCCGATCCAGTGGACTGGGCGGGATGGGCTCGACGCGAACTTCCTTGGTCTTGGGATCAATGCGCATCTTCAAGGTAGATCGATACTCGTTGCGTGGATCGGTCGCGTTGGAATCCGATCGCTGGACCAATACGGCGTGTGGATGCCGTTCGACAAAGGCATCACGGTCCAGTTGGTGGGCCGACTGCAAGTAGTCCTTGATTTGTGAGGGCATGATGGTTGCTCGTTTGAAATCCTCCGAAATCATAGATACTTGCGGGATTGTTGTCAAGTTTGAGCCTCAGGGGCTACAATCTTTCTATGAGCGAAAAAAATGAGAAGTTGGGACTGAATCAGCCTGAGCGGGATGGATCGGTTTCAGCATTTGAGGACGTTCGGACCTGCCTTCGGCGTTTGGATGCCGTGAATCCCAAAATCAACGCCTTCTTGCGAGTGCATCGGGAGCAAGTCCTTGAGGAGGCGAAAAAGCTCGATGCCTCGCGGAAGCAAGGCGGAGCCATGGGTGAGTTGGCCGGCCTGCCCGTGGCCATCAAGGACAATATTGACGAGGCGGGGCGTATTTCCAGTGGTGGTTCAGCGGCTTACGCCGAGCGCCGACCCGAACGGGATGCCAAGGTAGTCGAGTTGTTGCGGCGGGCTGGAGCCCTGGTGGTCGGGCGAAGCAATATGCACGAGTTGGCGAACGGGGTGACCTGCGATAACTCACACTACGGTCCGGTTCGTAACCCCTGGGGTCTGGAACTGACGCCTGGCGGCTCCAGCGGTGGTTCGGCTGCCGCAGTGGCGGCCGGCATCGTGGATCTGGCCTTGGGTACGGACACGGGCGGCTCGGTGCGAATTCCGGCCAGTCTTTGTGGCGTCGTGGGTTTCAAGCCGACGCGGGCCTTGATCTCGACCGAGGGCGTCATGCCCTTGTCGACCAGTCTGGACCACGTGGGGCCCTTGGTCCGGCGGGTGAAGGACCTGGGACGGGTTATGCGAAGCCTGGTGCCGGACCTGCATGGCGAAAGCTTCCAAGAATCGGCCGGGCTCGGTGGATTGCGGCTGGGGGTCTTGGACGGATTCGGCCTGGCTCCGGAGGCAGGGATGGGGGCCTGTTTCGACCGAACGCTTGCGATTTTGGAGGGCGCGGGTGTGGCCCTGGTCGGCATAGGGGTGCCTGAGCTTGAGCTTGGCTTGAGGACTTTGGCCGGCATCTATCCCGCCGAGGCTTTCAGCTTTCATGAGTCGAGGTTGAAAGAGGCCCCTGAGCTTTTCGGTGAAGACCTGCGCCGGGATTTGGAACGAGGCGAGCGACAGGACCCGCGTCAACGAGAGAAAGCATTATCTCGGCAAGAACAGATTGAGCGCGCCTTGCGGAAGGCCATGGCGGATCAGGACTTGGATGCCCTGGTTTCGCCGACCACACCTGCTACGGCGCGTCCCTTCCCCGTGGCGGCTCCACACGAGTATTTGATTTATACCTGTCCTTTTAATTTTACCGGTCAGCCGGCCCTGTCTTTGCCCATGGGACTGGTCGATGGTTTGCCGGCAGGTTTGCAGTTGGTGGGCGTGTCTGGCGACGACGCGCGCCTGTTGGCTTGGGGATCTGCGGTGGAAGACTTGCTGGGGCTTGAGCTCACACCCCCCATCAGGGCAGTTTGACCCCCAATCCTTCCAGGCGCTTGATGATGTCAGCCTGTTCTTTGTCGTTTGGGTTGGCTGCCAGGGCCCGGCGGTACTCTGAGATGGCTTCTTTTTCTTTTCCCAGTTTTTTGTAGGCGTCGCCCGCGTGCATGATGATCACGGATTCGCCTGGGCTGATGCTGTCAGCGCGTTTGAGCATTTCCAGCGCCTGAGCAAAGTCCCCCTTGCGGTAGAGGACCCATCCCAAAGAGTCGGTGAAGGCTCCATTGCCGGGGCTCAGCAAAAGGGCGCGCCGTATCAGGCGTTCGGCTTCGTCGAGTTGACGGCCGTTGTCCGCCAGGGTGTAGCCGATAAAATTCATGGCTGATGCATTGTTGGGTTCCAGGAGAAGAAGCTTACGCATGTTGGCAAGGCTTTTGTCGACTTGGCCCAGTTGTTCATACAGCGCCCCCAGGCTATACAACAAACCCGGATCGTTCGGTTTTTTCTTCAGGACTCGTTTCAATGTGGCGATGGCCTCGGGGCCGCGTTTTGCTTCGACCAGCAGGCCTGCTTTCGCTTCCCAGAGTTCGGTGAGATCCGGGTGTTGGCGGATGGCGTCGTCGAGTAATCGCAGACCCTCTTTGAACTTGCCCGACTTGGCGCAGGCCGAGGCCAGGTTGCGGTAGAGTCGGGCAACATCCTGGTCTCCCGTGGCCAGGCTCAGGGCTTGCTTGAGCACCTGACGGGCTTCGTCCAATCGTCCGGTTTGTTGCAGGGCGAATCCGATGCTGGACTGAGCCTTTAAATAAAATCGGGAGTCCTTCGGCACTTTGGCCAGGTGAGTCAAGGATTGGTCCCACTGTTTTTGATCCTGGTACAGATAGGCCAAGAGCAAGCGCTCGGATTGCATGTCGGGCCGCCGGACCAAGACCTGCTCTAATTCCTTGATGGCCCGTTGGTGCAGATTGATCTCCATGTATGCCCGAGCGATATAGCTGGCGTTGTCCGGATCGCTGGAACGCAGTTGTTCGATATAGGCCTCGGCCGACTTGTCGTCCCCATCCTTCAAATAGAGTTGCGCCATGGTGAGCATATAGGATGGGTCTTCAGGGCGAGCCTCCAATGCTTCGATGAAAACCTGGATGGCTTCACTGTAGCGCCCTTGCTGTTCAAGCAGGCTGGTCAAGGTGCCGATGGTTCGTTCATCGGAGGAGTCCAGTTGCAATGTGCGCCGAAAGTACCTTTCGGCCAGCTTCTCGTCGCCGCGTTCAAAATGAATGGCACCGAGTTGGCGAAAGCCTTCGGCTGAATTCGGGTTGGCGTCGGTCATTTGTTTCAGAACGACCAGGGCCTTGTTTTTTTCTCCCGCGTTCAGATGAAGAGTGGCCTGGCGGGCGTAAGCTTGGATTCGCTTGGGATCCAGGGCCACGACTTGCTGGTAGGCGCGCACGGCCTCCTTATTCTTTTTTTTGGCGGGCGAGGGTGTTGGCCCGGAGCATGAGCGCCGGGATGGCCTCGGGATTGAGGCGCAGTGCGGCGCTGGCTTGCTGGCTCGCTTTTTTCCAAAGGCCCTGGCGAGCGTAGAGCTGGCCGAGGCGTGTATGCAGGTAATGGGAGGCGGGATCGTAAACCAAAGCCTGACGCAGCTCCAACGTGGCCTTGCTCAACAAACCTTTGCCTTCCATCAGCCGGGCCTTCATGTAGTGTTCGTAGGCCATGGCAGAGGCGTTGCGTGTGGATTTTTGCTTTGCTGCAACAGAAGGCTTTTTCTCTGCTGCCGCGGACGCCGTTGCACAACCTGCACAGCCCAAAGCCAGTGCGATTATCGCCAACCCAAGTAAATTCTTGTTTTGCATTCTCATCACCCCCCGATGCTATCCCAGAAAAGAGAGACAGAAAAGGGGGACGTAGCTTGCGATTTTGCGATTTGATGAAAAGAGAGTCGATCGAAGGCCGATGCCTTGGGTCTTCTCTTTTGTTTATGGGGTGTTTAGGGCGAATGATTTGGGTCATGCTGCTTTCGTTGCGATTTGACAGTCCAGCATGGCAATGCGGATCCAATTCAGGAATTCATCGTCTACATTTTCGGTCAGTTTTTCTATGCCCCTAGATATTGTGGATGGACTGCACTTCAGGACTCGAGACACTTCGATCGGTGCCATCCCAAGATATCGGATAGCTAGAAAAGCAATTTTTTTCCGGAGGCGTGTTACGCTGCGTTTTTTGCAAGAATCGAGTAGTTCGGATGGCAGGATTCCCGCCATGGATGCCCATTTGGGTATCAGCGAGTGGAGTAAAATGGATTTTGATGGGTTTTCAGATGGGGCCTGTTTTCCGAGCTGCTGCAGCAGGCTTTCGACAAATGGTCCAGATCCCAAGATTCGCTCATCAAAGGCCCATCGCTCTCGTCCTCTTCTTAGTTCCGTGATGGCTTTCCATCCTCCAGCGCTTCGCACAAGTCCACCACCTTCGAGGTCCATGCTGACTTCTGATGCAGCTCTTTCCTGGAGCATCTGGAGGTACTTTTTTTTGGCGTCTTCTCGGGCAGGAGAAATGTAGTCCATGGTGAAATCGACGTTCATCCATGGGATTTCTACCTTTCCTAACATCGCGTTGTGTCCCGTCCAAGGGTAGTCGTCTATCTGTTCCCAGGCATCCAGAAATCCGTGGAGAAAAGGATTGAGGTGGATATAGGCGATCAGGGCGAGTAAATACGGGTCTTCTTCGACGAGTGTTGATTGATATCGATTTTGGAAAAGATGTCCCACTCGTCGATGACGTCGATTGAAGGCACCCGCATAGCCTGTCAATATCCGACGCATGATTGTTGGCAGGCCAGCCCGGGCTGATTTCAGGAATAGATGGGCGTGGTTGGGCAGAAGGCTCCAAGCATGTGAAATGGTGCCTGTTGAGCCAAAGACGATGCTCAGTCGGTCCAGGAAGTCTAAATAGTCTTCAGGCCCAAGGAAAATGTTGCGTTTTTCAATGCCCCGAATGACTACATGGTGAAGGGCTCCTTCGGCGTCTAGGCGAACATCTCTTGGCATTTTGACCTCCCTCCATACTTGTCTCCAAGAAATATGCCAGGCGAGAGGGCTTAGCTCACTTGCTTGAAATTGTTGGCATCTGGAAATCGGGATGGTTCGACATTCTTCGTTCGGTGTCCGGAAAGACTACACGAGTCAGGATTCAAGGAATTGAATGAGATACCCTGAGTTGATGACGAATCGCAAAATCGCAAGCTACGTCCCCTACTATTTTGTGATATAGAGGTGGCATGATCGCGATGATAATTTGGATTCTTTTGACGGCTGGGATTTTTGCCTGGAATGGGTTGGGGCAAGAGCCGTTCATTGGTGTGCGTTTTACGGATCCGGCGGTCAACGGGGGTTGGTTGGCATTGGCTGCAACGGCCTATGCGGTGTTCCGTTTTTTTTGGCGTCGTGGCAAAAAATCCAAGCGGTGACAGACGTGGCTGTGGGTGGACAGGGCAGGGCCAAACCTCGATCGGATCTCGAGCATTTGATTATGCGCCGGGTGGGTCAGGCCATCGGCGACCATCGGCTCATCGAGGCCGGTGATCGGATACTGGTGGCTGTCTCCGGCGGAAAAGACTCGTTCGCGCTGCTTAGTTTGCTTGAACTGCATCGCAGGCGTTTTGAGCACAACTTTGAATTGTTGCCTGTCTTCGTGGACGCGGGATGGGATCCGACGGCAGGGCCTCGGGTCAAGGAGCGTATGGCCGCACAAGGGCTGGAGGTGGAGGTACTTTCGCGCGGAATCAAGCAATGTGTGGAGGACAGGCTGCGTCCCGGGTCGAATCCCTGTGCCCTTTGCGCTCGTTTGCGGCGTGGTTTTCTTTATGATTTGGCGCCAGAACGAGGCTGTAACAAGATCGCCTTGGGCCATCATTTGGACGACACGCTCGAGACCCTGTTGTTGAACTTGTTCTTCACGGGTCAGCTCAAAGCCATGCCCACAAGCCTGCGCTCGGATGATGGACGGAACACGGTGATTCGTCCCCTGCTCTATGTCGAAGATGCCCTGCTGAAACAATACGCGATCGAATGTGATTTCGAGCCGGTGTCCGTCGCCTGTCCTTACGTCACGGGCAAGGCCGAATCGCAGCGCGAGCAGGTTCGTCGCCTGATCGAAGGCATGGCAGATAGTCATCCGCGTGTTAGGCGCTCCATGCTTGCGGCGCTGAAGCATGTGCGCCCCAGCCATCTTCTGGATCAGGGTTTGTCGCGAGATGATTCAGGCTGAGGACTTGGTCCCCGAACGCCACATGTCGA
>JAUVAM010000459.1 GCA_030591745.1 Deltaproteobacteria bacterium | reverse complement strand
CTCCGAGTACGCGTACAGCATGCCGAAGGTCAGGTCGTTGTGGTGGTACTTGCGGTGGATCGGATCCTCGTGGAAGTACCGGAGGATATCGTTCATCCAGCCCATGTCCCACTTGAAGCCGAAACCCAGCCCGCCCAAGTGCGCCGGGCGAGTCACGCCGGCGAAGGCGGTGGACTCTTCGGCCACGGTGAAAGCGCCCGGGAAATTGCCGTAGACTTCCTTGTTGAACTCACGCAGAAAGTCGATGGCTTCCAGGTTCTCGTTGCCGCCATACTTGTTGGGCACCCACTGTCCCGGCTCGCGGCTGTAGTCCAGGTAAACCATGCTGGCCACGGCGTCCACCCTCAACGAATCCACATGGAATCGGTCCAACCAGTACAGCGCGTTGGCCAAAAGAAAATTACGCACCTCGTTGCGCCCATAATTGAAGATCAGGGTACCCCAATCCATATGCTCGCCCTGGCGCGGGTCCTCATGCTCGTAAAGGGCCGTGCCATCGAAGCGCCGCAATGCAAAATCGTCCTTGGGGAAATGCCCGGGCACCCAGTCCATGATCACGCCGATGCCGGCCTGGTGCAAGCGGTCGATGAGGAAGCACAAATCCTCGGGCGTACCGAAGCGGCAAGTGGGCGCGAAAAAGCCCGTGATCTGGTAACCCCATGATGGATCGTAGGCATGCTCGGCTATGGGCAGAAATTCAACGAAGTTGAAACCGTGGCTTTTCACATGGTCCACAAGCCGATCGGCCATCTCGCGGTATGTCAGCCAACGATTGCCGTCTTCGGGTGCCCGCATCCAACTTCCCAGATGCACCTCGTAGATGGCCATGGGGCTTTTCCGCCAATCCTTCTCAGCCCGCCGGGCCATCCACTCTTCATCTCCCCATGTGTATTGCGGCAGACCCCAAATGACCGAACTGGTCTTTGGGCGAAGCTCCATGGCGAAGGCCAGGGGATCGGTCTTAATCCGCAAAGCTCCATCCTGGGTCTTGATCTCATACTTATACAGGTCGCCTCGTCCCAAGCCCGGCACGAAGATCTCCCACAAACCGGAGCCCACCAGACGCCGCATGGGCAGCAACCGACCGTCCCAGTTGTTGAAGCTGCCCACCAGGCTCACCCGGGCCGCATTCGGGGCCCAAACCGAAAAACTGACCCCGTCCACACCGTCGAACTGCAACAAATGCGCACCCAATTTTTCGTAAAGCCTCAGGTGGCGCCCCTCACCCGCCAGGTGCAAATCCAAGTCACCCATGGTCGGCATGAAGCGATAAGGGTCTTCCCGCTCATAGATTTCGCCTTTGGAAAAAACGAAGCGAAGCCGATAAGCCAGCTTGCCCGCCTTGGCACCAGGCACAAAAAGGGCAAACAGACCGGGCTTGATGACTTCGGCTTCCAGCTCGCGACCATCCGCCAAAAGAACCTGGGCCTCTTTGGCGTCCGGATGGTATGCGCGAATCACCACGCCGTTCCGCCCCTTGAGCCGCAGCGGGTGGCTACCCAGGAAGTCGTGGGGTGCTGTGCAAGTGTGGGTCAGTAAAGAATTGATCAATCCGGGATCGACATCGGCGATAAGTGAATTTTGAGCGCTCTTCATGTACGTCCTCCAAGGGCAAGCCTACGATCCTTCTTCCTCAGGCTCCAGCCTTCCTTGACGAAAGGCTTGCTGAGTCGCGGCGAAAACTTCCTTGATGGGCAGGCCTGCTGCCAGAGCCAGGCGTTTGCAGTCCTCAAACTCGGGCGCCACCGTCTGGGCCGGTCCCGGCTCCCCGCCCAGTTTGACCCGCACCGTGCCATAATCCGTGACCACCCGAACGATGCGTCGCGACAACTTGCGGCGCTCGACACGCCAACGGCGCAAGCCCAAACTGCTACTCTCCTCGAGCAACAGATCTTCTAAAATCTCACGATCAGACTCATCGCAAAGCAAACCCAGGTTCACAGCGGGGCGCGATTTCTTCATGGTCAGTGGAACGAACCACACATCCAAGGCCCTCGCATCAAGCAGTCGCTCCATCAAGTAAGCCAATTGCTCACCCGTCATGTCGTCGATGTTGACCTCGACTTGCCAAACTTGCTCGTCATCCGACAGCTCGCTCTCCCCCAACCAGGCCCTGAGCACGTTGGGCCGGTCGGGCAAGCTGCGACTGCCTGCGCCATAGCCCACGGCAATAAAACGCATGACCGGCGGCGGCCCGAAAGTCTGGACCTGGGTGGCCAAGAAACAGGCCGCCGTGGGCGTGGTCAACTCCGCATCCAGGGCCACTCGCTTGATGGGCAAACCCACGAGGCAAGCCAGGGTAGCTGGCGCAGGCAGGGGCAAGGGCCCATGTTGGCTCTGAACCAGGCCCTGGCCGAGCAGTGGCGTCGTGGCGCTGATTGACTCCACGCGCAACTCCTCCAAGGCCAAGGACAAGCCCAGCAAATCGGCGATGGAGTCCACCGCGCCTACCTCATGAAAATGAACCTGCTCCGGTGGCACACCGTGCACCGCGCCTTCGGCCTCGGCCAACTTGGTAAACATGGCCTCAACCCGTGCCAGAACAGCCGGGTTCAGATCCGCACGGGCAAGCCCGGCTCGTATGTCACGCCAGGCGCGGTGCTGTCCATGCCCATTCTCCTGCCCGGTCTTGACTCGAAAACGCAAAGCCCGAATGGCCCCTGCCGCCACGGTCTCTGTGGACAGGTCCACCGCCCCCAGGCCCATGGCCACCAGGGCCTCTCGCAGGGGATCCAGTGAAAAACCCAAATCGCAAAATGCGGCCAGCAGCATGTCGCCGCCAGCACCGCTTGGCATATCCAAATGCAAATGCCTAGCCATGCTCGGGGCCCTGTTCCCTGTTGATGAGTCCGGCCACGACGCCCGCGCCAAAGCCGTTGTCGATGTTGACCACGCTGACCCCGGGGGCGCAGGAGTTAAGCATGCCCAACAAAGCAGACAGACCATGAAAGCTTGCGCCATAGCCCACGCTGGTGGGCACGGCCACGATGGGACAGGCCACCAGGCCGCCAACCACCGAAGGCAAGGCACCTTCCATGCCCGCCACCACCACGATCACGCGAGCGCTCTGCATCAGGGCCCGATGCTCCAACAAGCGGTGCACCCCGGCCACGCCCACATCGTAAAGCGTCTCAACCTGATTGCCCATCAGGCGCGCGGTCAAGGCGGCCTCTCCGGCCACCGGAATGTCCGAGGTGCCGGCTGAAATCACGAGTATCAAACCTTGACCCTTATCGACCGCCGGCTCTTCCTCGAAATGGAAGGTCCGACAAAGGGGATCATGGACGCCCTTGGGAAAACGCTGTTTCAAGGCAGCGGCACCTTCCGGCTTGCACCGGGTGGCCAGAAGGGGGCCTCCCGCCGCCACGATACGCTCGGCAATTTCCACTATCTGTGTTGGGATCTTGCTCTCGGCGAAAATGACCTCGGGCAGTCCCGTGCGCAAAGACCGATGGGTGTCCACATGTGCGTAGCCGAGGTTCTCGAAAGGCAAGTGCTTCAGGGACTCCAGAGCATCGTCAGCCCCCATGTCTCCCTCGGCCACCAATTCGAGTAGCTTTCGTATTTGCTCAGTTTTCATGCGCTTGGCTCCTGCCTCCCTTGTTGATGGAGGGAGATGACGGCGTCCACGTCCAAAATAAGCACGGGCCGCCCGTCCCCCAGCACCGTGGAGCCCGAGAAGGGGCCAATCGACCGCAACAGCGGACCGATGGACTTCAGCACGACCTCCCGATGCCCGGTGAGGCGATCAAAACCCATGGCGATCTGCGGCTCGTCCCCTCGCCCCAGCCAAACCAACTCCCGACGTTCAGCCCCAGCCTGCCCACCCTCCAGCAGGGTCTCCAAATCCACCAGGGGCAAGCGCTGCCCCTCCGCCTCCATCCACAATCCGCCCTCGCCTTCAGCCACAAGATCCAGACTCAAAGCCATGGCCCGAAGTACCCGAGATGCGGGGATGGCCAACACATGCCCAGCCACCTCCACCAGAAGCACTTGCACGATAGCCAGGGTCAAGGGCAAATCGAGCACAAAAGTGACACCCTGGCCCGGTCGAGAACGGACTTCCACCCGCCCATTGAGCCGGTCCAAGGTACTGCGCACGACATCCAGACCCACGCCCCGCCCAGACGTATCGCTAACGGTTTCGGCGGTGGAGAAACCTGGCCGGAAAATCCAGTCGAGGACCTCATGATCGCTCACCTGTTGACCAGGCTGGAGCCAGCCCGCCTTCTG
>JAUVAM010000530.1 GCA_030591745.1 Deltaproteobacteria bacterium | reverse complement strand
TTGGGAGGCGTCTTTGCCCAGGTAGACTTTGACTTTGTCCGTGTCGGCTCGCCATCCATAGTTGTCCGCAAGGATTGCTTTTTGCTCGGCGTTCAGGGTCTTTGTGGTTTTGAAAATCTTGCTGCCTTCGGGCAGGAAGGATGTGACCGCTTGTTTGAGTGACATGTACTTGACCGCCGAGGCCCGTGGACTCCAAAACAGACCCATGACGAAAACGCTCAGGGCGATTGTCCAAGTGCTTGAATGACGCATGCTGCTCTCCTCTTATCGAAACGGACGTACCCATTCGCTCTAGCATTCATGTTGTTTTGAGATCAATAGAAGAAGCCATGTACTTAGGCGATGAGACCCAAGTACCCGGCCAGGCTGCAGAGGCCGAAGGCCAAGCCGAAGCTCAGCGCGGGAGCCACCAGCCAGACCGAGAGGATACGGCGGAGGGCTTTGCCGTTCCAGAGCTTGCGCGCGCCATGCTCGCGCAAGGCCAGGGCGAGGATGGCGGCCGTATTCATCTGTACCAGGCTCACGGGGATGCCACGGGTCAAAGAGGCTGTGAGCAGTAGGCTGGCGGTCACCAGGGCGACCAAGGTGGCTGCCCGCGGACCCAATTCCACCAGCTGTTTGCCGGTGGTGTGCATCACGGGTCGACCGAAGATGGACGAGCCGATGCCGAAACAGGGTGCGACGATCAAGGTGGTCAGCAGCAGCAGCAGGGCAGCGCCCTCACTGCCGGAGCCCAGGCCCAGGGTTTGACCGAGCATGACGGCCAGGGGGCCCGATGCGTTGGCCACGTTGTTGGAGCCGATGGCAAAGGCCACATAGCAAGCCCCGCCCAATACGGTCAATCGCAGAAGTTTTCGCCTCCATCCTTGTTGCGGTGTTTCCGAGTCTCGCTTGCCGATTACGCCAAGCTTGGCCAGAAGCCAAGTGATGGCGAAGGCCGCCACCGGCAAGGCGAACCAGACGGGCACGATCTCCAGCCAGAGGCGGTCTGAAGCCAGGACATCAAAATGCCAGGCCACGCCGGCCAAGGCCAGGACCGTGGCTTGGCTTGTGGATTGGGGGACGCTGAGGAGGTTGGCCAGAAACATGGAGAGCGCAACCGAGGCCAAGATGATGCTCACCACCACCACGTCCAACCTCGCCTCGGGCACGATGTCTTTGCCCAGGGTTGCGGCCACTTGCTGGCCGGCCAGCAAGGCGCCGGCGAAAACGAAGAGTCCGAACAAGCCAGGTATCAGATCCCGCCGGATTAGGTCCGCCCCGTAAGCCGCCGAGAAGGCCGGTGCCGTACCGCTGCCCCCCATGTTGACCGCGAGGAACATGGCCAAGAGTAAGGGAACCACCAGGGGCAAAACAGCCGCCTCGAAGATCACGTTAGTGCTCCTTCCCGTAGCATGTGATGTTTTTTCTGCCCATGGACATCAGATGCGGGCAAGTCCCAGGAAAATTGCGGACATAGCGCTGATTAAGGCAAGAAAAACGGGCCTGGCCAACTTACTCCGTCCCCAAAAGAATCCGAGGCTTAGCTGGTCGTGTGGACATTTTGAGAGGCAATCGCCGCAAAGCGAGCAACTCAAGCCTGCCTGGCCTCGAAGCCAGTCTTTTTCATTCAGGGCGTCGTAGCGGCAGCTTGGCGTACAGGCCCCACAGCGAGTGCATCCGTCTTCGATGCGGAGGCGAAATACGGAGATTTTGCCCAGGAGAGTGGCCAGAAGGCCCATGGGGCACCAGAGGGTGCAGTGGACCATGACGCCCATCCTTCGTGAGACCAATCCCATGATCAGTAGCCCCAGGCCGCCGAAGCTCAAGCCCACGGCGGCCGCTATCCAGTTTCCGGCACCGAAGAGTTTCAAACCCGCTGCCAGCGCCAGTACAAGCGGCAACATGGCCCAGCGGCTGCGGCGCATCCAGGGGGGCAGGGGCATGGGCTTTTTTCGCAGGCGCGCCAGATGCATGTCCGCCGAGCCCAGATAGCAAAGGTGGCTGCACCAGGCCGGGCCCACAAGAAGGGCTGAAAATAGAAAAAGGGCCGGCATGAACCATCCGCCGCCTCGGTAGACCGAACCCGCGGCGATGACGGCCGGGACAGGCAAGTGCAGTTCGCCTGTCATGAGGCAGGCTTCGCAGCCGGCCAGCCCCAAAGCCAATTGTGCGAAAAAAACCAGAGCAAACAAGCTCCAGGCCAGCAGGCGCCAAAAGGCTTGGCGCTTGGGATCCAGCATGCGTTGGCAGAGCCAGGCTGCCCAGGCGGCCAAGAGCCCCAGTTCCACCCAGCCGGCCCCGGGGAAAAAGCGCTCGGCCAGCAACATGGGCTGGAGCATGGGGTCGACGATCTGCAAAGCTGCCAGGCAAGAGGCAGTCAGGATGAAGGCGAGGACCGGAGCCCAGAAGGCATGTGGCTTGTCGGCAAGCATGACTATCGATGGATAACGCCAAGCTTGCGGTTTGGTCAAGACATGAGCCTGGATTTCTCTCGTTGCAGGCCTTAGACTGGAGCCCTCATCCGTGAAGGAGGCACATGACCCGATCGACAATCCCAATCCTTTTGCTTCTTCTTCCTTTGATCTTCGTGACTGGTTGTGACGGCGAAAATTGCACGTCTCATGATCAGACCTTTTGCACCGATGGGATCACCTATTGGGTGAACTCCTGCGGGGACTTCGAAGAGATCCTGGAGCACTGTCTCATCGAATGCGACGGAGACCACCTTGTCTGCAAGGAGGGCGAGTGCCTGCAGGACGCAAGCTGCGAAGACAACGACCCCTGCACCGACGACGCTTGTGTTCAGAGTTTTTGTCAACACACCTACAATCAGGCCATCTGTGATGATGGAAACCAATGCACCCTGAATGACGTTTGTGCGGAGGGGGCCTGTGCCGGTACTTGGGATCCCTGCGATGACGAGATCGCCTGCACCGTGGATAGCTGCCAGGCGGCCACGGGTTGCGAGCACGCAGCCGATGACCTGTTGTGTGACGATGGGGACGGCTGCACCGTGGACGCTTGTGACAGTCTCCAGGATTGTTTCTATATCGAGGCTTGCGACTCGAATGCTACATGTATCAACCAGGCATGCGTTTGCGACACGGGTTTTCGCGGGGACGGCGTCTCTTGCGCCGACATCGACGAATGTGTTGAGCAATCGCATGGCTGCGACCTCAACGCCTCTTGCTCAAATACCCCCGGTGGCTACTCTTGTAGTTGCAACCTGCCTTACACAGGCGACGGCTTTACCTGCAGCCTGTGCGGCAACGGCGAATGCGATGGCAATGAGACTTTGCAGACTTGCCCGGCAGACTGTGATCTCGATATCGTGATCGTGGTTGAAGACTCGGTTTTGACAGGGCTTACCGCTGCCCTGGCCACTTATCAGCAGGACTTGCGAGATGCGGGGCAGGCTTCGCGGGTTGTCGAATGGACCTCCGGCACCGCCTCCGACCTTCGCGACTTGTTGGTGAACGCGCGGAACGACTACGCCATCGAGGGCGCGTTCTTGCTCGGCCACCTGCCTTCGGCCTGGTACGAATGCGAGTGCTGGCAGGATTTTGACCCCATGCACGAGGAGTATCCCTGCGATATTTACCTGATGGACTTGGACGCGAGCTGGACCGATGGCGACAACGACGGCATCTACGACGGGCATTCCAGCCTTTCCGCCGACATCTTCGTCTCCCGCATCACGGGCACCGCGTCTCGCATCG
>JAUVAM010000559.1 GCA_030591745.1 Deltaproteobacteria bacterium | reverse complement strand
TATGCCTGGGCCGGCATTGGCTGCTCCTTCGCGCCGGCCATCCTGCTCTCCTTCGCCTGGAAACGATTCAGTTCGGCGGGCCTGGTGACGGCCCTCTACGCCGGCGTTATCACCACGGTGCTATGGCTGGTCTGGCCGAATTTGATGGGCCTTCTCGGTCTGGACGACCTGGCCATCAAGCTGGAAGATGTGGTGACGGCCCGGGCGGTGACCTTCGTGGTGGCCATGGCTTCGGCAGTCTTTGTGACGCTATTGGGCGAACCGCCCATGGAGGAAGGTGTAACCGAGCCGGCCTTGCGTATGCGATGAGGTCGGCAGTCGAGCTCAGTCCCGGACGCCGATTGCGTCCACCACATCATCGGCCAAGGCCTCGGCCTCTTCATCGGACAGGCCCAAGAGGCGGCGAAGTTTTTGGTCGAACTCGAACTCCGAGTCGTTGGTATCCAGGTCACTCATGGCCATGGCGTAGGCTAGCTTGTATGCCTGGGTCTTAGCGCAGGGCCGAGTCAATTTGGCCGTGAAGGTTTCCAGGTCTTCGTCCTGGTCATTTTCGAAATTCTTGACCAGCTTGTTCACCAACCGGCTGACCTGTTCGGCGGTGACCGCGTCGCCGTAAATGAGCAACATGGCGTCGGTGAACGCTTCCAGCTCGGCTTCCATCAGCTTGCCGTCAGCCGCGATGGCGAGGTAGGCCAGCTCCAGGATGGCGTCTTTTTCTTCGATATCCAAGTCCTCTTGGCAGGTGGTCAGCACCCGTTCTACGTTCAACGCCAGCATGTTGCCCATGGTGTTTGTCCTTTCTTGAATCCCATAAATTCCTCAATGACCGTCTGTGAGAATATCCTCCTTTTCGGTGGGTCACAACAACAACCTTGTATGGGCAAGCGATAGGCGGTATCTGCGTGGGTATGGAAGGCGCATCATCTACAGGTCCGCGGTATCTCTTTTTTTCCGGCAAAGGCGGCGTGGGTAAGACCACCCTGGCCGCGGCCACGGCTGTTTATCTTCATCGTCTGGGCTGGCGTGTGCTGATTGTTTCCACCGATCCGGCCCACTCTCTTTCCGATGTCTTTGCGACGCAAATAGGACACGAGGGCGTGCAGTTGGCTCCAGGTTTGGGGGCTTTGGAGGTGGATTCCTCTCAGCGCTGGGCCGAGGCCACCGGTGCGGCGGCCGAAGGCATCGAGACAGCCAAGGGTAAACGGGGTCGGATGCAGAAGGCGCTCTTTGAGGCCATGGAAGTCATGGGCCGAGCCCCTGGCGTCGACGAATTCATGTCCCTGGAGCTTTTGATCGAAACCATGGAAAGCGATGCCTTCGATGCGGTGGTCTTCGACACCGCGCCCACGGGCCACACCCTGCGCTTGTTGGACTTGCCTCAGATGCTCGACGGTTGGATCGGGCGCATGATGAACTTGCGAAGCCAATTCGCCCGTATCGGTCGGGTCGTTCGACGTTTCTGGTCTTCCGGTCGGGCGGAAGAAGAAGGCTTGGGTGAGCAGCTTAAGGACACCAAGGATCGCATGCAGCGGGTGCATGACCTTTTGGCTGATCCGGAGCGGTGCTTGATGACCCTGGTCAGCATCCCCGAGGCCCTGGGCGTGGCCGAGACCACGCGGACTTTGAAAACGCTACAACAGCGGGGCTTGGCGGTGGGTCAAGTGGTGGCCAACCAACTTCAGCCCGAGTCGTCTGGTTGCGCTTTTTGTCGCCGCCGGCGGGCCATGCACCTGGCCGAGGCCGAACGGCTGCGAAAGGCCATCGGCGAATTGCCGTTGCGCGTGCTGGAGGCGCAGGCTTCGGATATCCGTGGCCTGGATGCGCTAAGTGTTATGGGCAAGAGGCTCTGGCCCACGGCACCGTGGGATGGCGGCGCTACAGGTTCTTAACCAGATCGGCGGCCAGGGTGGGCAGGTCTTCTCGTTTGGCGGTTTCTTTCGGCTTGCCGCAGCTCGTGACGACCATGCTTCCCCGGTAATCCATGCCACCGAATTTCCCCAGCCGTTCGGTCATGGCCACACAGAGGTCTGCGCCATCATTGGCGTCGCCGCCGGCCGTGAAGATAGCTGCCAGCTTCTTGCCTTTGAGCAAAGAACCCTCGGGTTTGAAAAAGCAGTAGAAGCGATCCAGGGCCGTGCTCAGGCTGCCGGAGACCGACCAGCAATACACCGGGCTGGCCAGCAGCACCCCGTCGGCTTTGTGTACATTCTTGAGGACTTTGTTTAGATCGTCTTTGGGCTTGCAGCCTGGTTTGTCCGGTTTCTTCATGCAGCTGTCGCAGTGGGTGCAGCCCACAAAATCCATGTCCCAAAGATTGAAGGTTTTGATGCGGATGCCGGCTTGGTTCGCTTGTTTTTCAACGGCCGCGATGGCGTGAGCCGTGTTGCCCTTCCTTCGCGGGCTGCCGTTGAGCAGAACATATCGTTTCGGCGCTGGTTTCCTAGTCTTTGTCATGGGGTTCTCCTTTGAGGATTCGAAGCGGCGGCATAAACCTACCCGCCGGGCGTTGGTAGCGAATGGACGGATGACCCAGGGCTATCACTGAGCGAACTTTCTCTTTCGTATCCAGGCCGAGCATGTGGCTGATGCGTTTGTCGTTGTGCATGGCCTCCACCACAAAGCCCACAAGGCAAGAGCCTAGCCCCATGGCCTGGGCGGCCAGGATGATTTGGCCCGCGGCCAGGTTGGCGTCTTCTGCCGGGCAGGAGGCTTCGGGCCGGGTAGAGATGAGGATGGCCGATGGGGCACCATGGAAGAGCCGATCCATTCCCTGATCTTCGAATTGGCGTAGGGATTGTTCCACTCGGGGTTGGTATTCTTCGTGATAAGAACTCAGCTCTGATTTTCCGATCAAGCGGGTGGCCACTCGCAGCAGGCGACTGTCTGCCAGGCGGTTTAGGCGTTTGAAAAAGTTGCCTACGGCTTGGCCCAGTTGAAGCACCTGGGCTCTATCGGCCAGGATGGTGAAGGACCAGGCCTGGCTGTTTGTGCCGCTGGGCGCGCTCAATCCGATGGTGACCAGATCTTTCAGGATCGGCAAATCCACAGGCTTGGCCAAGTAATGGCGACAGGAACGGCGTGTCAGCATGAGTTCGACAAGGCCGGGGGCGTCGCAGGGTTTCTCCGCGGGCTTGATGGAGGACAAGGCCGGGTAGGTCGGATCCAGGCTTTCTACCCGGATGGCTCCTTCCGGGCAAACCGCGGCGCATTGGCCGCATTGCAGGGATTCGCTTCCGGTGACCTTGGCCTTTCCGTCGATCAGCGAAAGGGTGTCATCAGGGCATACTTTTACGCAGAGGCCGCAACCGGTGCAAAGCGCTTCATCAATGAGGGTGCGTACAGGGCGGGCCATGTTCAGTACACAAAGTCATCATCACCATCGGTGACCGTCACCATCACGATGGTTTGATCCAGCACCACGGGTTCCTCGGCCAAAAGCTGGGCCAGAGCCAGGGTGATGTTCTCGGCGGATTGTTCATTGTAGGC
>JAUVAM010000330.1 GCA_030591745.1 Deltaproteobacteria bacterium | reverse complement strand
GGCGGGTTTTCGCTGACGCAGGCATTCAGATAGCAGGCATTGCCCGCGCCGCAGGCCTGCAGGACGCCCCATTCCCGGCATTCATCGCCGTCGTAATTTGTGGCGCAGCTTTCCACTACCGCGTTGTCGGCGCTGCAGCGCAAGGCGCCGGTGGTGTCACAATCGTCGGTGCAAACCACAGCGCAATCCCCGGTGGCTGCCTGGCATTCTTCGCCGTAGCCGCAGGGAATGGCATCGCCCAGATCCCAACAGGAATCCGCGTCGTTGTCGGCGCAGACCCGGTAAGCCCCCAGGCCGTCGCAGACGTGCTGAAATTCATAGTCGCATTCGTCCGTGCAAGTTGAGGCGCACACGCCCAGCGAGCAGGTCTCACCGTTCGGGCAGGAGACATAGCCGCCCCACTCCAGGCAACCGTCCGAGTCATGATCTTGGCAAGTCTCGGTACCCGCGCCGGCGCCGGCGCATTGCACGGCGTTTAATGTGGTGCACTCGTGCTCACAGCCTAAGACGCAAGCCCCGCTCTCGCAGATGTAGTTGTTCTCACAAGTGGTCACCGCGCCGTATTCCAGGCAGGGATCCGTGTCGTAGTCGCTGACGCATTCTTGCCAGCCTGAGTTGTCCGCCGTGCAAGCCGTGGCCCCCTCCGTGCTGCATTCGTTGTGGGTGTTGCAGTCGTCCTGGCAGACCCCGTCCAAACATTGCTGCCAAGTCGCACAGGCCACCGGATCCAGCCAGTCCAAGCAAGCATCTCCATCGTTGGCCTCACCGCAAAGCTGCACCGCATTGCCCTGGCATTGTCGCTGCATGCTCGTGCACTCATCCCCGCATGTGGCCGAACAGACCCCGTTGGAGCAGGTCTGGCCATCGGGACAGGCGATGAAATTGCCGTACTCCAGGCAGGGATCCAGATCATGCTCGCCACAGGTTTCATAGCCTGGGTCACCGTTAAACGTAGTGCAAACCCGCTCACCTTGTTGGGTACATTCCGGCGTGCAGCTGCTCACACAAGCATTGTTCTCGCAGTGGGTCCCCTCCCCGCAAGGAATGGCCGTGCCCCATTCGGTGCAGCCGTCGTTGTCACGGTCCGCGCAGGATTCCACCGCGCTCTGGTCCACGGCGCAACGCAGCGTACCGGCCGTGCACTGATTGCTGCATTCGGCTTCACAAAATCCGGTGGCCTGGTTGCAGACATCTCCGGGATCGCAATTTGTATAGGTGGACCAATCCAGACAGCTGTCCGCATCGAAGTTGCCGCAGGTGCGATAGGAGTTGCCGTCGCATTCGCGATCTCCGGGGCTGCAATCGTCTTGGCATTGGCTGGGATCGGAGCAAACGCCGTTGGAACAAGTTTCAGGACTTTGACAAGCCGTGAACCCGCCCCATTCCAAACAACCGTCGGTATCGTGATCAGCGCAGGACACGAAACCATTGTCCGTGGTGGAGCACTGAAGCGCACCGGCGGTGTTGCATTCGTTTTCACAACCACCGCCGCATTGGCCTCCATCGCAGACCGTGCCGTCCGTGCAATCCTCCACGGCACCCCACTCCAGACAGTCGTCTGCATCGTGATAACCACAGACTCGATAGCCGTTGGCCCCGTCCGGATCGCAAACCTGGGACAGGTTGCGGGAACAGTCATCTTCACAAGCCGTGACGCACTGGCCCTCGGCGCAAACCTGGCCACCGGGGCAATTCTCCGGCACGCCCCATCCCATGCAGGTGTCCGAGTCGGTGGTACAGCTTTGCGTCTGGCTGGGGTTGCCCGGCACGCACTGGGTCTGGCCCAGCATGCAATCGTTTTGGCAGGGCAAGCACTCACCGCTGGCGCAATACTGACCCGGCATGCAGGCCTGATCACAAGCGCCGCAGTGATCGTGGTCGGAGCTCGTGTAAACACACTCGCCACCACAGTATTCCTGATCGACAGCACATTTGCCTGCGGTTTCATCGCCACAGCCCGTCCATGCCACGGCCCCCAGAGCCAACGAGATGATCACGGAAAATAGATACCTGCTCATGAGACACGCTCCTTCGACTGCCCTCGGCACGGCCTCCATGACCGCGCAAGCGCCCTAGCCTAGCACAAACCAGGCCACCGTGCCAGGCTCCCCCGCAGGGCAAACTCCCCTGATTCCCATGGGTTGAACCCCCTCAAGGGCTGTGCTAGGCTGCCTGCCCATCATCACAAACCCAAGCCCGAAGCCAGGAGGCAGCCATGGCCCAGAGCGCCCCTTCGAACAGCAAGGCAACGAAACTGTTACCAGAAAACGCCTATCGCAAGCTCAAGCCGGGAGAGGTCTACAAACCCATCGTGCCCAGTTCGGACGGCCGGGCGGAGGTCACCCCTTGGTCCGTCGGCCTGGGCCTGATCATGGTCATCATCTTCTCGGCTGCTTGCGTATATATCGCGCTCCGGGCGGGAAACGGCATCGAGGCCTCCATCCCCATCGCCATCTTGGCCATCTTTTTCGGGGGCATGCGGCGGGTCAAAAGCACCATCCTGGAAAACGTCATGGTGCAGAGCATCGGCCAGGCGTCGGGCGTGGTGGCCGCGGGTGCCACCTTCGTCATCCCGGCCCTCTACATCAATCAGCTGGACGTGTCCTGGTGGCAAATCTTTTTCGCCTGCACCTTCGGCGGCTTTTTGGGCATTGCGCTGATCATCCCCTTGCGCAAGTACTTCGTCAAAGACCTGCACGGGGATTTGCCCTTCCCCGAGGCCACGGCCATCAACGAAGTGCTGGTCACCGGCGAATCCAACATCGGCGGTGCCGGCAAAATATTGATCCTGAGCTTTCTGTTGGGTGCGGGCTATGACTTCATGGTCGAAGGCCTGCATCTGTGGAACTCTGGTATCTCCAGCTCGATGGTCCTCGGCGACGTGGGCGGCTACCTGGCAGATATACGCATTGAGATCAAAATCGCGGGCTTGGCCGCCCTCTTTGGGCTGGGCTACATCATCGGCATCCGCTACGCATCCATCATCGCCTCCGGCTCGGTCCTGGCCTATGTGGTGATGGTGCCCCTGGTCTACACCTTCGGCAAAGACGCGCCCCTGGGCGCCTACCACGCGGGTCACCTTTTTGACATCGGCTCCATGAGCGCTGGACAAATCTTTTCCGCCTTCATCAAGCCCATCGGCATCGGTGCCATCGCCATCAGTGGCCTCATCGGCATCCTGCGCATGGGCAAGATCGTGGCGAGCTCGGTCACCCTGGGATTCAAAGGCTTGACCAGCAAAGCCGACGGCACGGCCAGCGAAGAGCGATGGCAAATGGACATGAACCCCAAGAACGTCCTGCTCATCCAGCTTCTCGGAGCCCTGGGGATGGGCTTGTTGTTCTTCCTGGTCTCGGTCGTCACCCCCATGGCCCCCGGCTCCGAAGCGACCTACCCCCTCGGCGACAGCGTATTGTTCGCCGTGGTGGGCATGGTGGTGGGCTTCCTGCTCAGCTTCCTCTTCACCCCCGTAGCTGCCCAGGCCATCGCCATCGTGGGCGTCAACCCCGTTTCGGGCATGACCTTGATCACCGTGGTCTTGGCCATCGGCGCCATGATCCTCACCGGTCTCTCGGGCATGGCGGGCATGATCATCTCGCTTATCGTGGGCACGGCGGTCTGCACGGCCCTGTCCACCTCTGGGGCTTTGGTCTCCGACTTCAAGGTGGGCTACTGGATCGGCTCAACCCCGCGCAACCAAGAACGCTGGAAGTTTTTGGGCGTGGTCGTGGCCGCCCTGGTCGTCGCGGTCGTCATCCCCGTGATGGACGATGCTTACCACTTTCTGATTCAGGATCCGGCCACCGGCCTCATGATCTCCAATGAAGAGGTGCTGCCCGCGCCCCAGGCCAACATGATCGCCGCCGTGTCCAAAGGGCTCATGTCCGATCCCTCCAGCCAACCCTGGCTGATGTACTGCATGGGTGGCATCGTCGCCTTCTTGCTCTTCATGGCGGGTGTGCCCATGCTGGCCTTTGCCCTGGGCATGTACTTGCCCATCTCCATCAACATGGCCGTCATGGCCGGCGCGATCTGCGCCTTGATCATCAGCAAAACGGGAGGAAGCGAAAAGGTGCGCCGTGCCCGAGCGGCCCAGGGCACCCTCATCGCATCAGGCATGATGGCGGGCGCGGCCCTCTTCGGTATTCTGGCCGCGGCCCTGCGCTTGCCCAAACTGGGCGCCCTCATCCGCTACATTTCCGTGGGCGTGGATTTCACCCTGGTGGAAGTACATGGGGAACCCGTGCTCAAGCATGAGCCTGCTGCTTGGTTCAAGGGAGCACCAGGACAACTCATCAGTCTGGGCATGCTCGTTCTGCTGAGCTTTGCTTGCTATCTCCTCGCGCGAAAAGGCGCGGCCTGGCAATTGGCGAGTGAAAATGAAGAAAACAAGGGAGAGAAAAAGGAAGAGGCATGAGCATTCTGACGCTGAACTGCGGTTCGTCGTCGGTCAAATTCTCGGTCTATTCTCCGAAAGACGGCGACTTGTTTTGCCGCGGCCTGGTTGAGCGGGTGGGTTCAGACGAAAGCATCCTGAAACTCAAACACGGCGAAAAAGAAACCCGCATCGCGCATGCCTGCGCCGATCACACGGAAGCCGTGGCCCTGGTGCTCAAGGTCCTGACCGATGGGGACGACTCACCCGTGTCCGATTTGACCGCCATCCAGGCTGTGGGCCATCGCACCGTGCACGGCGGAGACAAATTCGCCAACTCGGCCCGCGTCACGCCAGAACTCATCAAGACCCTGGAAGACCTCAGCGCCTTAGCGCCTCTGCACAACCCGCCCAACCTCGCCGGTATTCGGGCGGCCCAGGCCTTGCTGCCCGACATTCCCCACGTGGCCGTCTTCGACACAGCCTTCCATCAAACACTGGAGCCGGAAGACTATCTCTACCCCGTGCCCTATGCTTGGTATGAAAAGCACGGCATCCGTCGCTATGGTTTCCACGGCACAAGCCACCTTTACGTGGCCCACCGGGCAGCGGCCTTGCTGGGACGCGCTTACGATTCGGTGCGTCTCGTGACCCTGCACATCGGCAATGGGGCGTCGGCGGCCGCGGTTTGCTGTGGTCGTTCCGTCGACACCTCCATGGGCTTCACGCCCTTAGAGGGCCTAGTGATGGGCACCCGCTCGGGCTCCATCGATCCGGCCATCCCGCTTTTCGTCATGAGGGCCGAGAATCTGCCGGCCGCCGACATGGATCGAATCCTGAATAAGGAGAGCGGCCTCAAGGGGCTAACGGGCCGCTTTTCGGATCGCCGAGATATCGAAGAGGCGGCTCGAGATGGAGATGCGCGTTGCAGGGAGGCC
>JAUVAM010000155.1 GCA_030591745.1 Deltaproteobacteria bacterium | reverse complement strand
TCGGAGAGCAACTCGGTGTGGCGCATCAACTCCAGCACGCGATCTTGTCGCTCGCGCCGCAATCCGTCATCTTCCGGGTCTTCGGCGAGCAGCAATTTGGCCATCTCACAGCGCATGCGAGCTGTCTCATGATCATTGGCCACCACCCGAATGCGCACAGCTTGAGCGTCCAGCTGCCTGCTCTTGCTCTTTTTCTTCTTTTTTGAGGCTTTCTTGGGCTTCTTGCGGGCCAGTGCATTGTTCTCCGTCCAGAGGGGCTGGACGCTCAAGTTGGCCAACTCCACCCGCTTGCCCGCCGGACCATAGTCGCGGCGAAGTACGGAAAACCGAAAGATGACCCCGTCCCGGGTGTTGCCCATCTTGCTCGGCTGCAGGCCGTGTACATAGTAACGAGACTGGTTTGAGACAAAATTGCCCAGGCTGTAGGCGATGATGCCCACCCGTCCGTCGCTGGCCTTGTGGACTTCCACCGGACGCAAGACGTGGGGATGGTGGCCCAAAAGCACGTCCACACCGCCCTCGATGAGCCGATGGGCCAATTGGACTTCTTTTTCGCTGGGCGCGGTGACGTATTCGCGGCTCCAGTGCAGGCTCAAGATGACCAGCTCCGCCCCCTCCTTGCGGGCCGCGGCCGCGTCTTCGAGCACTTGTTTCTCGTCGAACTCGGCGGCGCAGGGGTCCTTGGGGCCCCTGTTCATGCGTTGATTGAAGAGATCGGAAGCCCCCAGAAAGGCCAACTTGATGCCCTTGACCTCTAAAATACGCGCGCGTCGGGCTTCGGCGCAGGTCTTGCCCGCACCAACATAGGCCAGACCCGAGGCATCCAGATGTTTCAAGGTCTCGATGAATCCTTTTCGCCTTTGGTCGTAGACATGATTGTTGGCGAAACTGACAACACCTACGCCCAGGGCCTTCAGACTTTCCAGCATGTCCACCGGGGCGTTGAAGGAGAAGGGCACGGACTTGCCCCCGCTTTGGGGGGCGATGGGGGTCTCTAAGTTGGCGAAGACGATGTCCTCGTCCTTCAGGACCGGCAAAAGCGCGGACCACAGAACATCGAAGCCGCCATGGTTGAGGCTCTTGCCCTTGGCGTCGAGTTTGTTGGCCTGCCGCGCACACTTGATGACCGCGCCGTGGGCTACGATGTCGCCCACCGCGGCGATGCGGACTTCAGCCAGAATTTTCGCCTTGGGCAAAACCGGCGCTTTCTCCGCCGCCCCCGCTTGCGCGAAGCAAAACAAACTCAGGAAAACCAGGCCCATCCCGCCGACGCCATGTCGAAATGCCAGATCCATGAACTCAGTCCCCCTCCACCTCTGACGCCAGGGCCTTTTCGGCTTCGGCTTTTTCTTGCCGATGGTTCGCGCCCGCTTGGCTTAGTTCGGCCGCAAAACCCTCACCGAAGAGCCAGTCCAAAGTCGGTCCCATGGACTCGATGGCCGGCGGCAACTTGGGATCCGAGAGACAAGGAAAGAACTTGGGGTGCTTGCCGCCCCAGGCCTTGTAATTGTCCGTGTTCATGGCCGTGACCAAAACCCGCCCGTCTTCTAAATCCACGAGGATCAGCGGGAAAAGCCGGCAGGTCACCGGCTGGATGTCGGTTTGTTCAATCCCATTTTTGGCCGCGAAATTGTGCAGGTGGCAGCGGATGCGGCCCTCCGAATCAATGAGGGAAAACACGCAGCGCTTCTTGGGTCGCGCAAAAGCATCGCCGTCACGGTCCAGCCAAAACCTCTTTTTCTTCTTTTTGCCCTTGATGCGCTTGGCCAGGCGCGGCTCACGTTCCAGCATGTATTTGGCCAGGGGCTTGCGATACTTCTCTAAGCGCTTGCGTTCTCGCTTGGTCAAATAGACGGTGAGATCCGCACAGCAGCTCTTGAACTTGCCCCGCTCTACTGTGGGCGAGCAACGCTCGGGCACGCAGGCGAAACGCACATCCAAAATGGATTCATCCACCAAGACCCCACCCACCTCGAAAATCGCGTTATGCGACATACGCCTCAACAGCCAGCCGTCAAAAAACGAATCGCTCTCGATCTGATTATCACTTTCGCAGTCCGGATCCGGCGTGTGCAACCAGCGCGCCACCCTGGCATCCATCAGCCCAAGAAAGTCCCTGCCTTGCCCTTCCATATCGCCTGCCTCCAGTTTTTTACCCTGGGATCTGTATACCCCTCTTTTCTTGCCAGGGGAATACCGATGTGAAATCCTCAATCATCTTTTCATCCTCCGGGGTAGACAAAAATGAAACGGCTGGTGATCCTTTTCCTGAGTGGATTTGTTTTGATCTCATGCGCCCCACGGACTCCCCCTCCCCAGATCCAAAGCACGGCTGAGTACCTGGCCGAGAGGGAACGAGCGGCCAGGTACCGCCGCAATGCCAAGCGTCCGACCCATCGAAACAAAGGTTCGATGCAAGTCTATTTCGCAAGAAAGAAAGCGAAACGCCTGAAGTACAAAGAGGCGATCCAGCACATAGATACCTACTTGGCCATTCAGGAAAAGGAACCTGTCCCCGACTCGTCCGTGAAGTACACAAAAAAGCAACGGAAGCACTACGCGAAGCTACAGAATCTCTGGGATGCCGCCCGCAAAAATCCAAAAAAGAACCTGCCGGCCCTGATACACGGATACAACTTGGCGGATGCAGGCGAGGTCCCCGCCCCATCCGTGGTGGAAGTTGCGGCCTGTTTTGATTTCGCCATGCTCAAGAACAAAGATTTGCGGGCTAGGATAATGGGTCTCATTCCCGGCAGGCTTGACCCAAGCACCTTTGGCCAATTGACCGGCACCGAGGTCGGAAGCTTCAAAGCCACCTGGGCCGAATTGGTCCAAAAGTTCTCCATCCTCCCGGGAGACGGCAAAAACACAAGAATCACCAAGGTTCGAGTAAAGCGAAAAGACGACGACCATTCGGACTTCAGAGGGAGAACTATGTACAAATCCCAATTTGCAGCCGAAGTGCAAGTGGTCGATGAAAAGGGCAATAAGTTACTGGGTTTCTCCCTCAATTCCTTCGGCAGGGACACAAAAAAAAGAATCGCCAACAAAGAATGCGCAGGCGATCTGGCCGAAAAAATCTTTATCAAGCTTATCCGCCTGGCGCTCGCTGAAGCCTTCCCTTTCTCCCCAGTTGTAATCGAATCAACGCGGGTGCGAGCCTAGAGCTGGGCTCAATTTCGTACTGTAACGATAGAGCGCACGGGTCTGAAACCGATATCGCCACAAGTACTCCCATGACAAGGTTCCGCGGCACGCTCGGCGTTTCTGCAATACAGGGCGGCTGAGCCATAACTGCCGCCACGGAAAATGGGAGCAGAGCAATCCAGAGGCCCTACCTGGTCGATTTGTTGACCTTCCGGATAGCTGTATGAGCAATCCATAACCCATTCCCAGACGTTGCCGTTCATGTCGTAAAGACCCCAGGGATTGGCGCTCTTCTGCCCCGTCGGATGCGGTCCGACGTTCTTGTCCAGCCCGTCGCATGGAATCACCGTGGCGTCTTCGTAGACGACATCCGAATTCGCCAAATACCAGCCCAACTCATCCAGATTGGCGTCCAGCGGGCTACAATTGCTGTTCGTCAAAGACCCGTTGGAAAAAGCCGTCTGGGTGCCGGCCCGGGCGGCGTACTCCCACTCGGCCTCGGTCGGCAGGCGATAGCCCGGACAGTCATATGGGGAGCCGAAATTACCGGAGAAGTCGCAATTCACGGTGCTTCCCGACCCGCCACAGGAAAAACAGGATGGCAGACCCAAAGCCTCGGAGAGGCGGTTGCAAAACAGGGCGGCTTCGTGAAATGTCAGGTCCTCCACCGGGCAGGTGAAACCGCAGGAGGAGAAATGGGACGGGTTATAGCCCATCATTGCATCGAAATCGCCCTGGCTCACCTCTCGGTCGGCGATCACGAAGCCATGGCTCAAGCTTACGCTATGTGCGGTCTCGTCCAGGGTGGGCCATTGACCCGTGTAGACATCCCGACCGGGTTCCTCGATCGGACTGCCCATCACGAAGTCACCCGGCAAGATTTCCACCCATTCGAAATTGAAATGGATGCAAACACCCTCGACCGAACACAAACCGCCGTCCCGGCAATCTCCACAGGATTCGCCACAGACAGGGTCGGGTCCGCACTCTACCTGCGTGCAATCCGATTGACAGGGCAGACAAGCCGCATCGAGGCAACCCGAGGGGCAGATTTCTTCGGAGAAGGAATAAATGCACTCTCCCTCTCGACATGCGCCCAGATCGTCGTAAATTCGCAAAACATCGTCGGCGCAATAATCATCCGGGACCTCGTCGCATACGATAACTCCAACGAAATCCAGGCACTCCTTATCAACACATTCACCCTGAAAGCATACTTCGTCCGCGTCGCAAGCCTGATCAGTACAGGCATTCGGATAGCAAGTTCCTTCGACGCAAGTCCGGCCATCGGAACACTCGACCCCCACGCAGAGCGGCACACACTCATCCTCGATACAAATCTCTCCGCTGCCGGGGCACAGGTGAGTCTCGCAATCCTCGGGATAACAGTGGCCCCCGACGCATACCTCGGCATCGGCGCATTCAATCTTTGAGCACCGCGGCACGCACTCATCCTCGATGCAAATCTCTCCGCTGCCGGGGCAAGGGTAAGTCTCGTAATCCTCGGGATAGCAGTGTCCCCCCACGCACACCTCGGCATCAGAACATTCAATCCCCACGCAGTTCAGCCGCACACATTCATCTCCGACGCAAACCTCTCCGCTACCAGGGCAATGGTAAGTCTCGCAATCCTCGGGATAACAGTGGCCCTCGACACATACTTCACCCGCTTCGCAGGGCACATGGGGACAAGTCGGTGATTCAATCCTGCACTCGCCGTCGATGCACATTTCAAGACCCGGGCAGTCCAAATCATTGGCGCAAGCGCCGACTGGTTCTTCACAGCCGGCGAGCCCCCCCCCGTCCACACAGGGAGGACCAAAGCAATAAAGATTTTCAAATAATTCATCGTTCCAGAATACAACAATCAGAAAAAGCAGGTCAAGGCTCGCTCAAGTAAGGGCTTGTGCACGTCTAGTGGGGTCAGACACCGGCACTTGACACATAGCCATCCCTCGGAATTCAGCCCTTAACTACTTGCTTTACTTGTTTCCAATGTGTCATGTGCCGGTTTCTGACCCCAGTGTTTCTGACCCTTCGGTGGCCGTGCCCGCCTTCTTCTTGCAGGCCAATAGCAAAAACACCGCCGAGCCGATGACGGCCAGGGCTATCCAAATGATGCCCCAGAACTGGGTGGGAAGACCCGTCAGTTCGCCCAGCATGTAGGCGTCGGAGCGCAGGCCGGGTCGATCCAGGATGTCGCTTTTGATGTCGAAGACGGCGTAAAGACAAGAAGTCAGGCCGATGATGCGCAGGACGAAGTCATTGATGCCCTCGGACAAAAACCGAGCCATGCCGAGCAAGACAAGACCGGTCACCAGACCGAAAACCAAACCAAAGGAAAACCAGGGACGGATGAGCAGCAAGGTCACCAGAAGCAACAAAGCCCCCAAGACCCCGGAAGCGATGCGATCGAGACGAGTTCGAGACGCCACCAGCAAGATCACGCCGCCGAAAATCATGGAGCCCAGATAACCCGCGCTCAAAACCACGAAACGGCTGCCCCCCATCGTCATGCAAAGACCCCCTTGCTGGGCCACCAATTCGATGCGCACGATGGAACCGCCCGTGACCAGGGCCGCCAGGCCATGACTGAGCTCGTGGAAGAAGACCACAAGGATCTTGAGCGGCCAGACCACTGGGGTTTCCCAGGCCAGAAGCAGCCCCACGGAAAGAAGAACCAGGCCGCCAAAAACCTGCCAATCCACCTTTTCGAAAAGACGATGCATGCTCGCAACCTACCACAGTAGCGCCCATTTGGCTTGCCGGAATGTCTCCCGAATGTAAAGATGCTCTTGAGTGTCGGTTTTACGAAGGGCTGGTTCGATGGGCCTTCAAGGAAGGCGGGATTGGTGACGACAAAAATAATGAGAAAGCTTTGGGTTGTCTGCTTGTCGTTCAGCCTCCTTGCCTGCGGACGCTATGGATTCCATGAGGAGCCAACTTCTTGCCTCGTGAATGCCGACTGTCCCGAGGCCTGCATCGATTCGGTTTGCGAGGCCTATTCCATCATCGGCGGAAGTTGCGATGAATCCGGAGCGTGTGGACCTGGTTTGGATTGCAGGGAGGGAGTCTGCAAGGGCATTGAGGGCACCGGTTGCACCAGCAACGATGACTGCGTGGACGTCTGCATTGAAGGGGTGTGCGCTTCCAACTCCGCGCTGGGGGGACCTTGCGACGAGTCGGACGATTGCGGACCCGGTTTGTTCTGCACGCAGGGCGTGTGCACCCTGTGCGGCAACGGCGACTTGGACTCGGGCGAAACCTGCGACGACGGTCCCGGCGAGGGCGAAGGCCTGTGCTTAGACGATTGCTCCGGCCTGCAGACCTGCGGAAATGCGACGAGGGAAGGAACCGAGGCCTGCGACGACGGTCCCGGCGAGGGCGAAGGCCTGTGCTTAGACGATTGCTCCGGCCTGCAGACCTGCGGGAATGCGACGAGAGAGGGAACCGAGGTCTGCGACGACGGTCCCGGCGGCCTGTGCTTGGACGACTGTTCCGGCATGCAGACCTGCGGGAACGCGGAGAGGGAGGGAACCGAGGTCTGCGACGACGGCCCCGGCGAGGGCGATGGCCTGTGCTTGGACGATTGTTCCAGCTTGCAAGTCTGCGGTGACAATGCCCAGGAAGGGACGGAGGTCTGCGATACGGGAGCAATCTGTGCTGTCGACTGCAATGCCACCTGCACGGGACCCGGCAACACCTTGAAGAAAAACGACCTGTTTGGGGATGGCAGCATCATCGTCACCTACTTGTTCGATCATGGAACCAAGTCTCTCCTTCAGGAAACCGGCTCGTATGGTGTTTACGACGCGCAGCCCGTCGGCGCACCGAGCATCGTGACCGGACACATCGCGGGGGCCGTGCTTCTCCATGATGGGGACGCCTTGGCCTTTGACGCGGTTCCCCTCCCCGACGGCGCCAACCCGCTCGCCTTTTCCTTGTGGCTGAACCTCGACGCTCAACCCGTCAGCCAAGCGGGCATCTTGACCTACGGCAGCGACAGCGGGGCGCAAAATAGGTTGTTTTCCTTGTGCATTCTGGCCAGCGGCGAACTCGCCGTCGATACCAACGGCACGGTGATCGGCAGCGGGTACTATCCTTTGCTCGATGAATGGGTTCATCTGGTGGTCAGCTACGACGGAGTCAATCTCAAGATCTTCGTGGACGGAGCGTTTGCGGTTGAATACCCCATCGCCTTGGCCACTGGAACCGACACCCATGGCAAGAAGTTGGGTGATTACGACGGCTCACATCCATTGAGCGGAGCCATCGACCATCTGCGGGTATTTAACCGTGCTCTTTTAGAAACTGAAGTTCTTGCCTTGAGGGGGGAGTGTGGCTTCCCCGATCCGCTCGAAGGGTCCACCTTCTCGACCCTGGCTTTTGAAGATGATTTTGGGGGTGATTTGAGCGTGTGGAACACCTGGGGCTCGCCTTTGCCCAGAATCCTGTCTGAGGGGCAAGCGAGCAACGGCTTTGCTTTTGACACGAACGGCGATGCCAACTACCACAGCGGCGGCG
>JAUVAM010000596.1 GCA_030591745.1 Deltaproteobacteria bacterium | reverse complement strand
TGCAATTTTCGATTTGATCGATGACTTCTTGATCGTCGGGAAAGCGACCTGTCGAGAATTTGTCGAAGACCACCTTGCCGTCCACGGTCACTTCAAAAATTCCGCCACCACCGGCGATCAGCTTCGCCTCGACACCGAATTTCTTTTTGAGCGCGGCCAACAAACTGCTGGCCTGGGGTCGGTAATTTCACTCTGCGCAGTATTCGATCCGGATATCCATGACACCTCCTACAGTGATGCAGGCATCATAGATATCCAGCCCATCGTCGTCAATCCCGGGTCTGGTTTTACTGTTTGAGCAGTTCTTCGATGGCCCGGAGTACGGCCTTGGCCTCGGAGCGCAGTTCGGCCGAGAGATCGGCGAAGGCCTGGTCCGGTTTGAAGTCCCAGGCGGCGAAGAGTTGGGCGGCCTTGTCGCGGCCCTCTGACCCACCCTCGCGCATTGCCCGGCGCAGCTTGTCATACATGATGACGACATCTTTGGGCGGACCGTTGAGGGTGCCTCGCTGTACCAGGGCCAAAAATTCCCGGGTGACCCCTTGGCGACGGAGTACAAAATCGTCGGCCATATCGGTCAGGCCTTCGCCTGCCTCACTGGTATCGGTCACCAGGGTTTGCTTTTCGTCTGCTACGGGCTCGTCAGGCTTTTTTTTTTCCGTGTCGGACTCAGGTGCCGCGCCTTCTTCCTGCTTGTCGTGCTCTTGCTTGGCCTCCGCCTCGGCCTTGGCCATTTGGGCTCTGACGTCGTCCATGTCCAGGTCTTTGACTTTGTTGATAATTTCTTCCAGTCCCGCGGGCGGCAGGGCGCCGGGCTGGATGAAGATCAATGCTTTTTCCCGGAAAATGGCCAGGGTGGGGATGGATTGGACGCCGAAGAGACCGGCCACCTCGGGTTCTTTCTCGGTGTTGCATTTGGCGAAGGCGATGTCCGGGTATTTCTCCGAGGCTTTTTCGAATACGGGACCGAAACTTTTGCAGGGACCGCACCACTCCGCCCAAAAATCGATCAGCAGGATGTCGTTGTTTTCTATGGAGGATTCGATGTTTCCCTTGTTCATTTCAAATGTAGCCATATGTCGCTCCCTGTAATCCTATAGGTATTTGTCTGCCTTCACGGCGATAAGATAATACGTATGTCACGGATGACAAGGGCATGGGCAAAACTGAGATGGGAGAAAAGGAATCAGACGAGATCAGGGCACCGGCTCTCCGTCGACGATGCCATATTCGCAGCCGCAGGGGTTGTCGGTATCGCTTGCGTCACATGTGCCGGCCAGGGATGAGCGACCGTAGTTTTCAACGCACCAGTCCTGGCAGTCGTGATCGGTGAAGCTCCAAGCATTTTCGTCACAGACCTGCAGGGTGTCGTCGTTCAAGCAGTGGATGTCGCCCGGGGTGCATTCGGCCATGACGCCCAGCATGATGTCGTATTCGCATTGGCAAGGCTCCTGGGCGTTCGTGTCGCAACCTTCGGACCAGGCGTCCATGCCGTACATGTCTTGGCAGAAGCCGTCGCAGTTTTGGCCGGTCCATCCCTCGCCGTCTTCATCGCAGATCATCAGCGCCCCGGTGTCGCAACGCATCTGGTCCGGCTCGCAGTCGTCATCGGGTCCGACGCATTTTCCGTTCAGCGGCGTGGAATCGCTCGGGCATTGATCGATCTTGTAGTCCGAAAAGCAGCCGATGAGCCCCATGGAAAGGCCCATGACCAACATCAAGCAGAAGAGAAACTTCCAGAAATCCTTGCGGGGGGATTCCTCCTCTTGAATGTCTGCCGTGACGCCTGGGTAGGTGGCACCCTTGTAGGACTTGAGCGGCTGCACTTGGAATTTTTCGCGTGGCATGTTGCGTCCCTTCTTTAGTCAAAGGCGTAGGGGAATCGATTCTCGTAGTCTTTGTAGTGCTTGTGCAGGAAGGTCTTGTTTTTTTCCGCCCATAGCTCACTGCCGATTTCGTCTGCGATGGGGATGAGCATGCGTTCGTGGGCGCAGAGGAGGCCGGGCACCTTGAGGATGGAGCCCGTGGTCTGCCAGTTCAGGCAGCCGCAAAAATTTGCGCACCGTCCGTTTAGCGCACAGTCGACGCATTGCGCCCTGGGTTGTTGGTTTTTGGCCACCAGATGCTCCCGTCGGCGGTCCATGCCTCGCTCCACATGGCCGATGCAGAAGTCTTTGGCGTCCGGGCGGTCCGAGACGAACTGCACGCATGGGAAAATGTGCCCATCAGGCGCCACCGAAACTTTCTTGGCACCGAAGTCGCAGACTTTTCCGGGCGCGAAGGGAGAGTGTGCGTGGCTTTTGATTTTGTCATCGAAGAGGCTGAAGTGGAAAGCAAAGCCTGCGCGGATTTTTTCCAGGTAAAAACCGGCCAAGTCCCGGTATGAATCCTCTAAGCGCTGCAGGTCCTCGACCCCCCAGTCCGGATGGGTGTAGTCCGGCTGCATGACGAAATAGCGGATGCCGCGAGACCACATGCTCTCGACTGAACTCAGCAGGCGGGAAGCGGTCGGGGGCGTGACCACGCTGGTAAAGACCGCGTGGGGATTGTACTCCAGGATCATGTCCAGTTTGGCATCCAGGGCATCGTAAGAACCGGTCCCGTCGGCGAAGATCCGCTGGGCGTTGTGGGCAAGCTTGTCGCCGTCCAAGGAGATTGCATAGAGGATGTTGTGTTCTCGGCAAAAGGCCAGACTTGTCTGGTCGAAGAGAATGCCGTTGGTGGACAGGCGAAAGTGCATGTCTTTGTCCAAGGACTTGGCCTGCGCTAAGGCGTAAGCTGTCAGCTCTTGGATCCGATCAAAATGGAGCAGGGGTTCGCCGCCGAAATAGGAAACACAAGCCGAACGATCACCGAGTCTCAGGGCCATGTCGATGGCCATTTTTGCCGTGGCGACAGACATGCTTTTGGCCGTCTTGGCCGGCGCATAGCAGTAACGGCAGCGCAGGTTGCAATCTGAAGTCAGGTGCAGGATGACCTTCATGGGCCAATAGAGAAGCAAGGCTTGTGCCGGAATGTAAGTTGTTGAAATAAAAGAGATCGTCATTGGTTTTGGGCTGATCATTTGTCAGATTTTTGAGCTTGGTTGATGATTTTTGGATGAGGAATTAGATGCATTCCCAGCTTGCCTGGGCCGCAAGAAGGTGTTTTTCTCTGTGTATGG
>JAUVAM010000319.1 GCA_030591745.1 Deltaproteobacteria bacterium | reverse complement strand
CAATGCGTCGATCTCTGCGGCAGCAACGCGGACTGCCCACCCAACTTCATCTGCGACACGGGCACGGGCAAGTGCATATGCACCGCGGCGGCCTGCCCCACCGGCACCCACTGCGACGACACCTCAGGCTCCTGCGTGCCGGACAGCGCCGGTACCTGCGAGACGGATGATGATTGCCCGGCAGGCTACACCTGCGATCTCTTCTCCCAAACCTGCCGGATGTACGGCGGCGACACGGGCGCACCTTGCTTTACTGACGAAGAATGCGACCCGGACAACGACATCTTGTGCGATGGCTCCTTGTTCTGCCTCGGCTGCATGCTTGTGGATGAGATGTTCATGCCCACTTTCACCTGCCGGCGCAAATGCTCCATGCTCATGGGCGGTTGCAACACGGATGAAGAATGTCTGTATCGACACACGGGTTTGATCTTCCTCTGCATCCCAACCAGCCTCTTGTAGCTTGATCGAATCGGCGGTCCGCGGGCCGTTTTCGGAGGTTCCCATGAGAAAAATCCCAATCCGCATCTTTTCTCTCTTGGCGCTTTTGCTCGCCTTCTGCCTGGCCACGCTACCCATGGCCTGCTCCAACGGAAATGGCGACACCCCTGACGCGGGCACGGATGCCGACGCCGGCGGCGGCGGTGACGAGGGTCCTCAAAGCTGCACTTCCACCGCCGAATGCCCGTTGAACAACCTCTGCATCGGCGGACTCTGTCAGCCAGGCGAGATTTGTTCCAACGCCGAACCCGACTGCCCCAGCGGCTACGAGTGTAACTTCCTTAAAGAAGTCTGCGTACCCGAGTTCACTTGCGCGGAAGACGGGGATTGCACCGAAGCCCCCATGACCCACTGCCTGGTGAGCGACGGCGTTTGTGTCGAATGCACCCTGGCCGATCACTGCGGCACCGATCAATTCTGTAACGATTCCTATCAATGCGAGGGCGTGGGCCCGGACTGCAACGTCGACGCCGACTGCGAGGCGGTGGATCCCAACAAGCCTTATTGCGGTGCCGACGGCAAATGCTATGCCTGCGTCAACGACAGCCACTGCACTGGCGGCCAACAAGTTTGCGAACTCAACCGCCACGTCTGCGTGGACTGCTACTTGAACGGCCACTGCAGCATGCCGAGTGAACCCATGTGCTACGTCCAGGCCAACATCTGCGTTGAATGCCTGGCCGACACCCACTGCGCGGGCGATCTGCACTGCAACCTCTCCATCCACGAATGCACCGACGTCATCTGCGAAACCACCGAAGACTGCGCCTTGGGCCTGCACTGCAAAGAAGACACGGGTGACTGCGTCCAGTGCCTGGAACACGCCCAATGCGGTGCCAACCAATGGTGCCGGGACTACTCTTGTCAAACAGGCTGTCTGGACGATCTGGAATGCCAGATCAAAGAAGGCGAAAAGCATTACTGCGACGATGAGACCCAGCGCTGCTACTACGCCGAATGCATATCCAACGACGAATGCGCAAGCGATCCGGACGGCGTGTGGTGCTCTTTGACCGATTCTCCGGTCGCCTTACAATTTAACTGTGTGGCGTGCCTGGAAGACGGCCATTGCGACGAATACTTTGAATGCGACCCGGTCCAGAAAACTTGCCGCCCCCAGCCCTGCTACAGCCGACCGGAAGGGGATCAATGCCCCGACCTGGATCCATGCTTTTTCTGCGACTACGACGGCGAGTGCAAGCCCCAAGAAGATTGCTACGACGCAAACCACAACCCGGACGACAGCCTCTGCTGCCGGGGATACACCTGCAACACAGCCGGCCATTGCGCCATGGTGGATTACTGCGACACCGATACCGATTGCCCGGTGGGCTGGAATTGCGCTGACTACCACCAATGCACCATGGAGCCCTGCTGTGATCCGGCCTGCGGCTCCGGCGAGTTCTGTAACGGCGATTGCGTCTGCGAATCGGGTTGCCACGATGCGGGCGAAGCTTGCGATCCCTTCAGTCAAAATTGCTGCGAGGGGCTCTACTGCTCCTTCTTCCCGCCTGTGTGTAAGGCCTCATAAGGGCCTTGTGCCCACATGAGCCTGTCCGCCATTGAGCTGACCGATGTCGTAGCCGAGCTCTCCGCCGTACTGCCCGGCGCTTCCGTCGACAAAATCAACGAACCTTTGCCCAGCTGCTGTCAGCTGAAACTCAGAAAACACCTCTTGTGGATCGACCTGCGCCCCGGGCTTGCTCGTCTTCACTTGAGCGACAAAAGAAAACCAGGTCCCGAGCGGCCCTCGGCCTGGGTCATGAAACTGCGCAAGGAGCTTTTGGGCATGCGCTTGACGAAGATTGAGCAGGTCGAGGGGGATCGCGTCCTGCGCTTTGACTTCGTCCACGGCCAGAAGCAGGCCAAAAGTCTTCTCATCGAACTCTTCGGCAGGCCGGGGCGAATGCTCTTGCTCAATGAGGCGGGCCTGATTTCCTCCGTCATCCTCGGCACGGCAAAGGAAAAAGAACCCTACACGCCGCCGAAATCGGGCACGGCACCGCAAAAGCCCTCTCGTTTTCCTGCCCCTGACGCAGAGACCCTTTGCACCAACCATGCGGTGGCCGCCCATTACGAGGAAGCGAGCGAACAACTTGAGACTGAAGAAATTCGCAAACGCATCCTGAGCCAACTCAAGCCACGGCACAAACGCGTAACGCGACGGCTTGGCAAACTGGTAGGCGACCGGGACCGCACCCTTGTGGCCGAAGACCTGCGACGGCAAGCCGAGGTGCTCAAAATGCACCTGGGCATCATTCGCCGAGGACAGACCCGACTAAGCCTCGCCGATCCCATGAGTCCCGATGGGGCCGAAATTGTGGTCGAGCTGGAGCCGGCCTTGAACCCGGTGGAAAACATGAACCGCATGTTCTCCCGGGCCAGACGACTGACCGCGGCCAGGGGAGGTATCAGTCACCGCCTGCAATCCACCCGCCAGGAACTCGCCGAAATCGAAGCCCAACAAGGGCAGGCAACAAACGAGAAGGATCTCGAGGCGCTGAAGGCTTTGGCCGAAAAACTCAAGGCCGGCAAATCGGTCTTGCTTCTCCGCAAGGGCCGGGCACAGGGGCCTCGGCTGCCTTACCGCTCCTATGTTTCCGCCAAGGGCAAGCGAATCATGGTGGGGCGTAGCGGAAAAGACAACCACCAACTCACCTTCCGGCTGGCGCGAGGCTCCGATATGTGGCTGCATGCCCGGGACGCCGCCGGAGCCCATGTGATCGTGCGCCTCGCCCGACAAGAAGAAATAGATCAAGAAACACTCATCGATGCCGCCACCTTGGCCGCTTTGGGTAGCCCCTTTAAAAGCGACTCCAAAGTCGAAATCAGTTACACCCACGTAAAAAACGTACACCCCATCAAAGGCTCGGCCCCCGGACTGGTCAGCGTGGGTCGAGCCCGCACCATCCTGGTTCGCATGGAGCCAGCTCGTATCAAGCGCCTGGAAAACTCAAAGAATTCATAGTCCAGACCACAAAAACCACATGTAGTACATTGTGGTCAGTTTCTTGACATGTGGCCCAATTCCCCCTACCATGGGTACAGGAGGAAGTACCCATGGCCCGCAAAAATCGCAAAAAGAGCAACACGAAAAAGAAGGAAAAATCCAAGGCGCCGGGGGGCTTTTTACAAAAGGAACGTCACAGCGAAGTCTTCGGTGTCATCTTTAGCCTGGCTGCCGCCGTGCTCTTTCTATCCTTGGCGTCCTTCGATCGCTCAGATCCCATCCTCACGAACTCGGGCGCCACGGCCATCAACTGGGTGGGGCTGGTAGGCGCTTACCTGGCCGATGGCCTCTTCGGCCTGCTGGGTCTGGCCGCTTTTCTCTTGGTGGCTTCCATGATCTACGCCGCCGTCATGGCCTTTACCCGTGGGGCCGTCCGCCTCACCGCGAGCAAGGCCTCTGGATACGGGGGCCTGGTGCTCCTTGGCACCGCCCTGGCCCATGTGGCCTTAGCGGGTCACCACCCCATGGGTCACGCCCCAGGTGGACTCATGGGTGAGTTGTTGGGCGGTCTTTTCGTGGCGGGCCTGAGCGTACCGGGTGCTCTGGTGGTCCTTTCAGCCAGCATGCTCATGGCACTCATCGCCACCACGGGTTTCTCCATCGTCAAAACCGGCAAGCTTGCAGGCCAGGGCTTGGTCTGGTTGGCCCGTCGTTCGGCCAGTGGCATGCAGTGGGCGGGGGGCCACGCGGGTCGCGGCCTGCGGAATGGCTTCCAGGTCGTCAGCGCTTGGCTTCTGGCCCAGGCCAAGGAGTTCGTCGAAGTCTTCAAACACGACCCGGCAGCGAGGCTCGGATCGATAAGCCAGCTCTCCGGCCCGAGCCTGGACTCCTTCGAGCCGGCCATGGCCATCGCGGGCGCCGGCCACAGCAACCTGCTGGCCCCGCCCATCTCCATGCCGCCTCCAATTGGTCGTCGTGAACCCGTCGTGGTCACCACCGAACCACCCCCAAGCTCGGAACGGGTCGAGCCCGAGATCCTCATCCCAAAAATCGAGCCCGAAATCGTCATCCCCAAAGCCGAGCCCGAAATCGTCATCCCCAAAGCCGAGCCGGAAAATGACAACATCGACGAGATGGCCGAGGCCGTACCGCAAGCCCAGCCCTCTCCGGACTACAAAAATTTCAAACTGCCCAGTTTGGACTTCTTGCAAGACGTGCCTCAGAAAACCGATGAGGTCGATAAAGAACGACTGACCGAGATGGCCAGCCGCCTGCAGAAAAAACTGGCCGACTACGGCATCGACGGCCAGGTCACGAAGATCATGCCCGGTCCCGTTGTCACCATGTACGAATATGCCCCGGGTCCCGGTATCAAGGTGGCCAAAATTGCAGGACTGAGTCAGGATCTGGCTCTGGCTCTGGAGGCCATGAGCGTCCGCATCATCGCCCCCATCCCGGGTCGAGCCGTGGTGGGCATCGAAGTCAGCAACAAGAAAACCGAGTTCGTCTATGCCAAGGAAATCATCGGCAACAAAGTCTTCACCAAGCCCGCGAGCAAGCTGACCATCGCCCTGGGCAAAAACATCGAGGGCACGCCCTTCACCACCGACTTGAACAAAATGCCCCACTTGCTGGTGGCCGGTGCCACCGGCACCGGCAAGAGCGTCGCGCTCAACACCATGATCGCCAGCATCCTCTACAAGGCCACGCCGGAAGACGTGCGCTTCATCATGATCGACCCCAAGGTGCTGGAACTGAGCCTCTACGAAGGCATCCCCCATTTGCTGCTGCCCGTGGTCACGGATCCACGCAAGGCCCAGGCCGCCCTGCAGTGGGCGGTCAACGAAATGGAACGTCGCATCCGAGTTCTTTACTCGGCCGGCGTGCGCAATCTGGACAGCTACAACCACAAGGTCGAGTTGCACAACTCGGGCGAAGCCACGATGAAGACCAAGGAGAAGTACAAGAAAGTCCAGGTCATCGACAGAACCGCCAAGAGGGAAGAAGACCAGGT
>JAUVAM010000627.1 GCA_030591745.1 Deltaproteobacteria bacterium | reverse complement strand
TTTTTGTTTGTCCAGTTCAGACCTGCAATCCGCGCAGAACTCCAGGTGGGCATCCATGTCGGATGCCTGACTTTGGGACAGCTCGCCCTCAATGTAGGCGTGCCAATCACTCGGGCAGGGCTTGCAGGTCATGCCGACCCTCCCTTCAAGGAGGTCTTCTTCAATAGGATCTTCAATTTGTCCATGCCGGCAAAAAGGCGGGACTTGACCGTGCCCACGGGCAACTCAAGGGACACGGCGATCTCTTTGAGGGACAAATCGGCCACGTAGCGCAAAACCATGACGCTTTGCAGCTTGGGGCTCAACAAGCGCAAGGCGGCTTCCAGTTCGCGCATTTTCTCGCGCTCGATGAGCTGGGCCTCGGGCCAGGCCGCCGTGTCCGGCAGATCCCGATCCTCGCCCCAGTCCGCCAGGCGTCTTCGCTTGCGTTTGATCATCTTGCACTGATTGACGAGCACGCGGAAAAAATAGGGTCGGAACTTGCCTTCGGCCCGGTAGCGTTCCCGATAACGATAGATTTGCAAAAAGGCATCCTGGACCGCGTCCTTGGCCAGGTCGGGACGCCCCAGCATCTTGCCCGCCACCCCCAGGGCCCGCATTTGATAGCGCCGCACCAGCTTGGTAAACGCCGACTCCCTGCCCGCCCGCATAAGCAACATGAGATCGTCGTCGGAGGACTCCGCCTCCCCGGCCTGCTCCAAGGGCAAGGGCCGCAAGACCACAATCTCCGCCGCTTTTCTCTCTTCCGCCGCTGCTTTTTTTTCTTCCGCCATCACGCCTTCAAGAATGCACGTTAGATAAGAAACGTTCGAAGATCTATTTCGCCCTTTCAGGGCTTTGGCTTCTTCTCCATTCCTTGGCCAGCCCAGGGCGATGCCCTATGTTATCCCGCCCCGTTGGGGCTTGCTTAAGCACCGCTTCAGCATCTCAGTCCAATGGGGGCGGGGGCATACTCAGTCCCTCATCACCCCAGCATAGTCCCCGCTTCAGCATCTCAGTAAAGCGGGGGCGGGGGAGGCTCGGAATCCGAGGCCGATTCTTTTGCCTCCGGTTCCAGATCGCGAACCAGGCGCCCGGCCTGTAAGACGATCTCTTTGGCCTTTACGGCTCGGGTCCACATGGAGTCGTGGGTGGCGACGATGATGCTGTGGCCTCGGCCGGACCATTCGTACACAAGGTTTTCCAAGAGTTCGCTGGCCTCGACGTCCAGGCCCGCGGTGGGCTCGTCCAACAAAATGACGGGTGGTGCCAGGGCCACAAGTTGCGCCAGGCTGACCAGCTTGCGCTCGCCGCCGGAAAGCGCTGTCGCCCGGCGCTCGGCAAGTTCGTCGATGCGCAGTCGTTTGAGCGCCTTGTTGACTCGAGCCCCTCGTTCGGCTCGCGGCATCCCGTGGCACTTCAAGCCGAAGGCCACGTTATGCGCCACGCTGCCGGCCAGCATGTAGGGGTCTTGCAAGGCGAGGCCCAAAACGGCTCGACCCGTTTTTGTTGCGGGCGCAGGGCCTGCGTGGAAAAGCTTGCCATCGAACTCGATCCGGCCTTCGTCCAAGTCCTGTAGTCCCGCCAGGGCGTGCAGCAGCGTAGTCTTGCCCGCGCCGTTGCCGCCAAGCAGGGCGATCCGACAACCGGGGGCCAGACTCAGCTCGTCTACTTCCAGCACGAGATGACCCGCGCGGCGGACTTTGAGTTTTCCGATGTCGATGCGCGGCGGGTTCATGATCGCTTCCCGCCCGCGCCGAAGGCGCTGCCCACCGCGTTGATCAGCAAGGCCACGGCCAAGAGCACGATACCCAGGGCCACGCCCAGGGCAAACTCGCCCTTGCCGGTCTCGAAGGCGATGCCGGTGGTGATGTTTCGGGTGTATCCCTGGATGTTGCCGCCCAGCATCATGGAGATGCCCACCTCGGCAAAAACCCGGCCGAAGCCCGCGGCCACGGCGGCAAAGAGCGCGACCTTGGCCTCACCGGCCAAAGTCCACATGGCCTGGGCCCGACCCGCGCCCAGCGCATAAGCCGTCTGCAGAATTCGAGGATCCGCCCTTTCGACCCCGGCCGCCGTGAAGCCCGCGATGATGGGAAAGGCCAAAATCACCTGGCCCACCACCATGGCACCCGGGGTGTACAAGAGCCCAAGGTCGCCCAAGGGACCGCTTCGGCTCAAAAAGGCATAGACGATCAGACCCACGAGCACCGTGGGCAGGGCCATCAAGGTATTGAACAGGGTGCGTAAGACAGCCCGGCCTCGAAAACGACCCGCGCCCACCGCCAAGCCCACGGGCAAGGCCAGGGCCGTGGCGATGAGCGTGGCCAGGCTGGAGACGTAGACCGACACGCCCACGATGCCCCAAACTTCGGCATCGCCGGAAAACAGTCGCGTCAATCCCTCTGCCAGGCCCTCTAAAATCATGGCAGCTCTATGGCATCCGGCATAAAGAGTTTTCGACCATGAACCTCAAAATCGCGAATGATGGCCTGGCCTTCGGCCCCGGTCAGCCAGCCCACAAAGGCCATGGCCTCCGGGTACTTGACCGCCGGGTGGGTCTTGGGGTGGGTGCAGATCACACTGTAGGGGTTATGCAAGCGCTTGTCCCCTTCGACCAAAATCTCTAATTCGAGCTTGTCTTTGGCGTGCAGATAAGTCGCCTCGTCGGTCAGACAATAAGCTCTTTTCTCGTGGGCCATCTGCAGGTTCAAGCGCTGGCCCTG
>JAUVAM010000171.1 GCA_030591745.1 Deltaproteobacteria bacterium | reverse complement strand
GCAAGGACGGCGTGTGCTGTGATTCCGCCTGCGATGCCCCTTGCCAGGAATGTTCCACCGGCACCTGCTCGGCGGTGGTCAGCGCGGACGATGACCCCGAATGCACCGGCACCACGACCTGCAACGTCACGGGGACTTGTCTGTTGAAAATCGGCCAAAGCTGCGGTGATTCAGCCGAATGTGCCTTCGGCAATTGCAAGGACGGCGTGTGCTGTGATTCCGCCTGCGATGCCCCTTGCCAGGATTGCGCCACCGGCATCTGCTCGGCGGTGGTCAGCGCGGACGACGACCCCGAATGCACCGGCACCAACACCTGCGACGCTGCTGGCAGTTGCGTGGGGCCCGGGACTGCTGATTGCGATGATTTCAATCGCGCAGACTCCACCACCGTCACCGGCTGGACCGAGCGGTCGGGCGACTGGTGGGTTTTCAACAACATGCTCAGAGCCCCAGCAGCTGCCTCCTGGCAGTACATCACCAGGGACGGCGGGGACAGGGCCGACGGATGTATCGTGGCCAGAGCACAGTATGGCTCCGGCCAGGGGACCCGCTTTCTTGGTCTGGTGGCCCGCTATGCCAACACCACTAGCTACATCATGGCCAAGATCCAGGACAATGGGAGCACCGGCAGCTGGAACTCGATTTTCATCTACAACCATGGATTGGTTGTCGAGAGCCAAACCGAGATCTCCCTTGGTACGGACGCTGATATCCAAATGGAATTTGTGGGTGGCAGCGTGACCTTCAGGGCCGACACCGACCGCAACGGAACTTGGGACTTTTCCTGGAGCACGACCGTAACGAACACGGCCTCTGGGGCCTCAGGCGCAGCCAGCTACGCTGAGGCCTTTATGGATGACTGGTGTCAGGACGAAAGCTGCGCGTCGTTCGCCAAAGGCGGGGGCGAACCAGCAGACGCGGTCAAGCCAGTCACCACCAAGCCCATTGCGGACCCATCGACCGTGGATGCGACCTACCAGTACAGATAGTCGCTTGAAGCTTCTGTTGCTTGGCCGTCATTGGATGGGCAAGAACTTCCGGGATACGGCATCTGTTGTTTCTGCGGGGAGGCCTGCTTGATTGGCAAAGTCGGGCCAGTCCTTGATGGCTGTCTGTACTTCTTCGATGATGGACTGAGCCTTTCTTTTTTTGATTCCATGGGCCAAAGAGATTTGCATGATGTGTTTTCGATCCGGGTGTTTTCCTTCGCCGGCGATGGTCATCGAATGCTCGCCGCCTGGCCCATCCGTCAGGGTCAGGTCGTATGCGGGTGCCAAGGACCAGTCTTCGCTTTGGTCGTCGAGCAGAAAAGAGAAGTTTTTGACGTGATCGTCTCGGTTGTGAGCCATGACGTTGAACACCATGCGCCGAAAGGCTTCTTCGACATCTTCGTGGTTGTGGGTAAGCAGGGCGGTGGCTTTCAGCAGGTCATTGTAGTCTACCGAGGGTATCCGGAAGTTGGCATGGATCAGGTTGCCGAAGGTGTGGATATGGATTCGTCGCCGGCCTTGTCTGTCGAAGCGCTTGATGCCGAAAAAGGATTCTCCTTTTTCTGTTGCAAATAGACGGGTCGGGGGCATGGAGATGCCGGATGCCTTGGCCATCAAGGCGTAGGCCTGTTCGATAAGACCTGTGTGGGCATCATCGTCAGTTGGCGCGAACTTGACCATCCATGCTTGGAAGTCTGATGGAAGATCTCCCTCTCCTGAAATGACCTGGTCTTTTTCCTCGGCATAGCCAATCAGAACCTTGGGCCTTGCGCCGCCGGGGGAGCCCCCGGTTTTGAACAGGAGGGAGAGGAGCTCGGAGGCATGACCCGCAAGGATTTTCTGCGATTCTTTGGCCAGTTCATGAAGGTCGAATCGGCCGGTGTCGACAGACAGGTCGCTTGACGGCTGATACACGAGAGCCCCCATGGTGCGTGAGCCAAGGTAGGCCAGGCGATCCAGGGGACTGACCTCCGCCGGCGACATGCCGAGACTCTGAAAAAATCGGTCCATGAGCAACAGGCCCCAGCCGTCGGGCAAGGAGTCATCAAAGAGTCCCGGCAGGGGGCCAAAGGATAGATCCTTGTGTTCGAAAAGGCCCTCTCGAAAGGGCAGCCGAAAAGGAGAAAGACTCCATCCCGAGGCGAGAAAGGAAGGGTCATATTCGAAGTAAATGACACGATCCGCTTCGGCCAAGGTGCCCACGAGGCGCTCATTGCCAGCATCGGCGCGAAACAGGACCTCGAGTTTTTTCATTACTTTCTGCCTCTTTGTCTGCTGGGGGCCTGTGCTTTTTCAAGCTCCGCGAGACTTCTGGCCTTGGGCGGCGCAAAGAGCGACTCAAAGTCATCGAGTCGATCCAGGGCATGCGCAACCTGAAGAACCAGGCTCAAAGAAGCCTGTCCGGTGCTTTCAAAACGCTTCAGTGATGATTGAGTAACGCCTGCCCTGGCAGCCAAGGTTTGCCTCGTCCAATTCCGTTGCAAACGCAGCTGGCGAATCCGTTCACCCAGCTCTTTCGTGACTTGTCCGGGCGTTTTCAGTGATAGGAGTTTGTCGGGCAAATCGAATCCTCCCAGAGTAGATAGTATATTATCCATTATACCGGGAGGCGTCCATAAGTGTCAATATGTAGACTTTAATTCGTGGACGGTCTCAGTTTATTAGTTTTGTCGCTATCTCTTTGTCGACCGATGCGGCCTGGGCCGAGCATTCGGCGTGCCAGGCTTCGGATTTCTTTTCGGCCAGGCGAGCGCATTGCTTCCAATAGGCCCCCGCCTTTTGGCGTAAGGGGGCCGTGCTGCGCTTGAGTTCCAGGCGGAAAATGCGGGCCATCTCCAGATCGGCCACTAAGTTCTGCGGCACCGGCATCGAGCGCAACTTGTGGGCCATGAGATCGTAACTTTTGGCCAGAATGATAAAGGCCGCCAAGCTTTGCCCGGGATCCGCTTTGCCCAGGGCCGCAAGCTCTTTTTCCAAAACCTCCAACGCCCGGCGCTGTGTTATCAACCAGGAGTTCAGCACCTCACCGAGGCAACCCATGTCATTGGAAGGATCGCAGGAGGGGATGGGCTGGGACCAAAGGTCCTCGGCCCGTTTGAGGCATGCCATGAGTCCGGCCGGCGCTGGTTGCCCAGATTCTTCCCAGATGCTCCGGCCATCCACCGAGGGGGGCCTGGTTTCAGGTCCACCGGCACAAGCCAAAAAAACCAAACACGACAACAAGATTCCACCAAGGCTTCGCATTAATTCTCCCAAGTTGAAGGCACCCCAGTCTACGAGTCGGGTCGTGATTTGCAAGCCCGACCCGACCATCCACAGGCTTGCCGGTCCGTTGGTCGCGATCTTTCCTTTCATTTTTATTTTGACTCTATTTTTCGTAGCGCACGAACCAACGGCGGGTCTTGGGTACGGGGTGCAAGGCGGTCCAGGCGGCGTTGGGAATGAAAACTTGGGTTGAACAGTATTCGCAACGATGGATGCGCCGGGTCTCTTCGTTCAGCTTCAAGTCGGCACCGCATTTGGGACAAGCCGTCCTTGCCTTGGGGGTCGCCGCGTTGCCGACGGGTGGACGCTCGGCTACGTAAAATTGGACCGCCGCCGGGACGAGTTTTTTCACCCAGTCTGGTGTCGGGTAGGTTGGATTCTGCGTTCCGCATTCACAGGTGATGTCGCGGTCGGTGCCCACCTCGATCGCGCTCAGGTCGAGTTTTTTTCCACAAGTCATGCAGGTGGGTTCGGCCCGCACATAGACGAAGCGATAGTAGCCGTTTTTGTCGAGGTTGACCGCGTTCTCCGGCTTGCCGATTTTCACTTCTTTGTAGTAGCTCAAGGCGTGCTTGACCGGGCCGGCCACGTGGTCGGGCAACAGTTGCAAGGCTTCACCGCAAAAGGCGCATCGCGAAGACTGGATGTGGCCGTTGACAGGCAGCGATTGGAAGCAAATTGCGCATTCGACATAGACTTCGATGCCGGCGTATTTGGGTTTGGGGTCTTGCTTGCTCATGGGGCAGCCTCAGCTTGGCTTGCGACGATGGCCACCGCGATGGCCATCACGGCCACGATTGCCCAGCCGATCCAGGACAGGCGCTTTGCTCGGCTCTCTTTGCGCTTCCGGGTTTGCGAGGCCTCTGCATTTTTGGCATCTTTTTGTTTTGCTTGCTCCAGTTTTTTCATGGCCAGGCTTGGGCCTTCAAAGCGCATGTACCAGGTTCGCATGCGAGGCAGGGGGTGCAACTTGCGCCACAACACCGGGGGCAGATTGAGCTCGATTCCGCAGAATTGGCACTTGGCATGGTGGGCGGTTTCGGTGGTCATCTCGAGTCCGGCCGAACAGCCTGGACAAGACATCACGATGGCTTCCGTGGGGCCGCTGCTGACCCGAGGGACTTGCTGGCCGGATGTTGTCTGTTTGAGCGGTCCTGGTCGGTCGGCCAAGTAGACTTGAACCGAGCTGTCTAAGTGGCGCTTCAGCCAGTCAGGTGCAGGGAAAGTGGAGTAGGGCTCACCGCAGGCGCAGGCTCGATCCTCGTCCGTCCCGACAGGGATTTGATCAACCGGAAGCGCAGCCTCGCAGATGCCGCAGCGGGGTTTTTCGGCCACGATGGCGCAGCGCCACTGACGCTGATTGCCAACCGCGGTGGCGTGCAGCCGTTCGCCGGCTTGCATGTCGAGGTGGGCTGTTTCGATGCGTTCAATGTAGCCCCCGAGGTTCGCATCCTCGATCGTGTTTTTCGCCCCGCAGCGCGCACAGTCCAGCTCAAGAAGCGGGCCGTTGACCGGCATGGACTGCTTGCATTCGCTGCATATGGTGCGAAATTCGAAGCCACCGTAACGAATTGAGGGTTCTTTACCCATGGTCGCTCAAAAGCCGCCGCCCCGTCGCGAGCGCAACACGAATAGCATCATCGCCAGGAGGGCCAAGCCGGGGCTTGCGCTGCCGGCGGTCGGCGTGTTCGCCGTGGCGCAGCCGGAGTCGGTTCCTCGGTCGACGGTGTCGCCTCCATCGCTGCCGTCAGGTCCGACGAAGACCGACACCGTCACCGGTCCGAAGAGTGAGCTCACGCCCTGGTTGTCGATCTCTTCGAGTTGGAAGTCGTAGGTGCCGATATCGAGAGGGCTGTCCTCCCATTCGTAGAATCCGCCACCGGGACCCATGGGTGCGATCAGCGTTTCGTTTGCCTGGGCGTAGGTCCCGACCCCGGTCGGTCGCCGCAGGACGTTGAATCCCGCGCAGTCCGTCTCCGTTCTGGTCGACCATGACACGAGCACCGCGCCCTCCCGGTTGTGGGCCGAGAAGGTGGAAAGTTCAACAAGAGCCTGGGTCTTTTCGACCGTCGTTTGGTTGCTTGTGTCGATTTCATCAGATTCGTAGCCGCCGCATTGGAGGGTGAAAATCGCCATGAGCAGCAAGGCGCAGACCGCGGAAGTTCGGGAAAGGGTTTGTTTTTCCATGATTAACTCCAGGTTGAACCACTCGTTGTAAGAGCAGGGTAGCCGTTCTTCCGTCGCCTGTCATCGTTTTCGGTTTCATTTGATGTCGTCTGTGGATACAAGGACTGAATCATGAGACGCAGGCAGGCGTTGTTTTACTTTCCGTGGCTTGAGTTCAAGCGAATTGCGCTTGGCGTGAAGCATAGCGCCGAAGTGGACATCACCGACAATTGCAATTTGAAGTGCAGGCATTGCTATCATTTTTTTGGACGGGATGAGTTGACCAAGAAGGAAGAGTCGCTTGAGGTTTGGGAGAATCGATTCAGGCTGCTTTTCGAAAGCGGGGTGCGGTTTATTCTTCTGGTGGGCGGTGAGCCGGCGCTGAGGATTGATGTTCTGATGCTGGCGCACAGGATTTTTCCTTTTATTTTTGTGATCACCAACGGAACCAAAAAGATCCCGCGTGAGTTTGCGCACAGGTTGTTCGTGTCCATTGACGGCTCGCGCGAGGTGAACGACCACATTCGCGGGCAGGGTGTGTATGACCGGGTCTTGAAAAACTACGCCGGCGACGACCGGGTCGTGATCAACATGGTTTTGGCCAAGCAAAACTACACCGAACTCGAGCATGTGGTTCGGCTGTCGGTGGACTCGGGTTTTACGGGCGTCGTCTGCAACATCTACACGCCCCGGAACGACGGCTACAATCCCTGGGATCTGGGTGATGGGGATCGCCAGGCGATCATTCGGGAATTGACCCGGGTCAAGAAGCTCTATCCCAGAGATTTGTTGGTCAGCGAGACCATGATCAAATGGTACTCAGTCGCCGACCACAGGGGCCCTTGTTACTGGGGAGACGAAGCCCTCCACTATGGTGTCTCCTTCAACAAGAGACGGTGTTTTGCCGACAACGCGGACTGCGCGAATTGCGGTTGCCTGGCCGGTGCCGCCCAGAGTCCCCCCATGATGATTCATCAGACGCGAGAGCTGCGTTCGATCCTCTACGAAGTTTGATCGGCGGACCCGCCTGGGTGTTGTCGGCCGGATCTGAATCGGCTATGCTGTTCTCTCACCGAAACCATCATCCCGAATGCCTTGTGCGGGGGAGGGAATATGCAAAGTTCGAGGACTGTCGTGGCCGCGTTGTGGATTTTCGTCGTAGCCTTCAGCCTGGTGGTGAGTTCATGCAGCTCGGAAAGCGGTGAATGCGAGCATAAGACCTGTGAAGAAATGAATCACGAATGCGGCACCTGGGCTGATGGCTGCGGCAACAACCTGGCCTGCGGCGATTGTATCGACGGCGAGATCTGCAACACCATCACCGGTCGGTGCGTTGAGGACTGTACGCCCGATACATGCGCCGGAATGAGCCTGGAATGCGGCACCTGGGACAACGGCTGCGGTGCCTTTTTGGAATGCGGCGATTGTACCGGCGGCGAGACCTGCAACACCACGACCGGCCAGTGTGTGGGGGAATGCACACCCAGTACCTGCGCCGGACTGGGTCGCGAATGCGGCATTTGGGATGATGGTTGCGGAACGGACCTCGATTGTGGTGGTTGTTCCAACGGCGAGACCTGCAACACCACGACCGGCCAGTGCGTGGGGGAATGCACGCCCAATACCTGCGTCGGATTGGGTTACGAGTGCGACACCTGGGACGACGGCTGCGGGACACTGCTGAATTGCGGCGACTGTGGTGCTGACGAAACCTGCATCCAGGGCTTGTGTGTCGTTAGGCCCGTGCTGAGTCTGGATTCGCAAGACGGCGACACCTTCACCCTGCGCTGGACGTATCTTTGGAGCGGCCTGGGCAGCACCAACGATCACTACAAGCTTGAGGAGTCAACCAGCGGTTCGAGCAGTGGCTTCTCGGTGATCATCCAAACGGTCGCGGGTGACCACAGCTCGCCCTGGACTGAAATTCTGACTCGCCCAAACGGCACGTATCATTACCGGGTGCAGGCAATTTTGTCCAACGGGACTTCGGGTTACAGCAACGTGCTCACCGTGAACGTCGGGCAATTGCCGGCCACCTT
>JAUVAM010000190.1 GCA_030591745.1 Deltaproteobacteria bacterium | reverse complement strand
TGAATACCAGTTGACGGTCGGCAACATGTACCGCGACCACTTGGACTACGACAGCTCCATGCGATTCATTTCTCTTACCGGCGTCCTCGAATATTCTGAAGGAGAGCTGATTATCCACCCGCGTTGGTGTGATGACGTCGTTGTGAACCTCGGAGAGGGGTTCACGGGTCCCCCTTGCCACTGCCTTTCCGGTGCATATGGTATCGCCGAGATTCAGAATCGAACAAACTCAATGCGCCTGTACCAGGGCTGCCAGGTCAACCTCAACGGACTGGCCGTCAGTGCGGTATTGTCGGATCGCGAAGTATTCATCCAAGATTCAACCGGAGGCACCTTCAGCGGCATCTCGGTTTTGTTCGGGGATCTTGATGAACCCGTGCCTTCATTCCTTGTTGGGGACAAAATCGGTCTGACGGGGATCTACTATGAAAAGAGGGGTCGCTCGGTCTTGTCGGCCGACTTTGTTGTCAACATGGGTCAAACGCCCCTCCCTGATCCACCCTTGGTTACGCCTGCCGACATCCACGATGCTGGAAGTCTTGCCGAACAGTACGAAAGCGTCTTGGTGCAAATCGAAGGTGTGGTTAGTACCTCGGCGAAAATCCCTGGCGAAGAGCCGGATTCCGGCGGCTTCCTGGTAGCGAATCCGTCTGCCCTGACTGAAGAGCTGGTCATTGGTTGGCGTTTCCAGCACGGCTTGGCCTGCCCTGCCGATCCGCTGGCCGAGCTTGCCTGCAATCCTGACCAGGACGGTCGGCAGGATGGACTGCAATTCGGTCGAATCACCGGCATCCTGGATTTCTCAAATGGGAGATTTCGACTCGAGCCACGGGATTGCCTCGATCTGATAGGCGATGACCAGACCACCATCTGCCAATAGAAAATCCAGGATTGATCGGAGGGCGTGTTCATGATGTGGTCGTCATTGTTGCAAACGCGTTGCTCCACCTGCTGAACACGGATGCGGAACGCGGGCTTTTCGAAAGGCAGTCTCATGAAGCGTGTTGTCGCTCTCATGTCTTTGGCCGTTTGGCTGGCCGCTCTGAGTGGATGCAGTCCGGCCGAAGACAGCGGTCACTTGGCTATGCGAATATACTTTACACCCGTGGGTGCAGGGGACTTGCGGGTGGACCCGTCGCCCGCCGGCGAGGCACCTGGCGGCATCACCGACTACCGCATTTGCGTGTCGGCCGCCGACATGGACAAATCCATCTGCCAAAACTTCAACCGGGATGAACATTCGACAGGCGCCAAGATGGGGGCGCTGCCGGTAGGCTCAGGGCGAACGGTGATCTTCCAGGGATACGATGCGGAAAACGGCTATGAGGTACTCTGGTGCGGCGAACAAAGCGGCATCACGGTAGGGCACAGAAAAACCACACAGGTCAGCATCTTCATCAGCAGCTGCGGCAACTTCACCTCGGTGCGCAATGCCATGATCATTCCACGGACCCTGCATTCCTCCACCTTGCTGCCGGATGGCCGGGTGTTGCTCATCGGCGGGTTCGCTGGAGTCGGCCAAGTCGAGACCTGTAGCGGCGGTTATTGCCAAAATTTGACGGCCACCAGCAAGATCGACATCTACGACCCCTTGACCGGGTCCTTTGCGGAGCCGACCGGGCTGGAGCTGGCTCACCCACGGGCGATGCACAGTGCCACTTTGTTGGACAACGGCCAGGTCTTGGTCGCCGGGGGGGTTGGGAGCGCCCTGTGGCGGGTCCAGTTCGACAACGGACCCCAGCCGGTGCTGGAGACATCCGCCCAGGCCATTGACGATCCGGCGAGCAGCTCGGCCGAGCTAATCGACCTATCGACCCGTCTCTTGAGCGAAGTCAGTATGGAGCCCGCCAACCCGCGTTTTCTGCACACAGCGGTCACCCTCGGGTCGGAAATTCTTATGCTCGGTGGCTTATCTCCCGGCACCAACGAGGCCCGTGCAACGGCCGCCCGCTACCTGGTCGCGAATCAGCAGTGGGAGGAGTCCCCCGACTCAGTGCTGATGGTACCGCGCCAGGGAATGGTTGCGCTGCCCCTGGATGAAGCCAGGCTCTTCGTCTGGGGCGGCAATCATGCCACCGCCACTGCCGAGGCCGGAGAGTTTGCCGTCCTGCTGGAAAAACAGCAGGACGGGGCTCTGGTGGCCACGCGGCCTGCTTTCGTGAACAGCGAGCAGCGCTTTGGCCTGCCTTCATTTCACTCGGCCGGCGAATTGCTGGACGACGATCTTGTCCTGGTCAGCGGCGGGCTCATCGTGGATCGAGCCTACAATCCAATCATGAACGATTGGCCCGAGGTGCTGGATGCCCTGAGGGTCGTTGATTTGACCCCCGGTGCGGAGCAAATCGCCGAGATCACCTGGAACAGAATGACCATCCCACGGGCCTTGCACACCGCCACCCGCCTGGACCGCGGCGATTTGGCGGGCTGGGTTATGCTGACGGGTGGACTGTCATCGTACAACCGCGGGGACCGCTGCTTCTTGCCCACCGAAACCGTGGAGTTCTTTTCGCTGGAGGAGGGCAAATCGGCGAGGATAACGATCGAAGGTTGGCAGGTCGCGCTTGGCGAGGCCCGTGCGGGTCATACGGCCACCCTGCTGCTTGATGGCACGGTCCTGGTCGTGGGGGGCTTCCAATTGGACGGCGGCACCTTCGATATTTCTGATACTGCCGAGGTGTATAATCCCATGTCGCGCAGTCTCCGGCTCGAATAGTCGCCGAATCGACACGGCACAAGAGGCCCTGCCTGGAGACGATATGCTTGAATGCTCAACTCAGTTACCGAGATCAGACCCGGCCAAGGAACTCTAACGATGACGGATAAGGACGACGGCGACTGGGTTGAAAACACCCTGACTTCCGAGTCGGATGTCAAAACAGATGCCACGGCGGACACCAAAACCCTGGCCGTCTGCTCCCAAACCCTGCTCGAACAAAAAGAAGGCCCCGGCGCGCCTCGCAAGATCCCACTGAGCAGCAAGCTCACGGTCTTCGGACGCTCCACCAACTGCACCGTGCAACTTCACTCCTCCGAGGTTTCTCGGGCCCACATGATGATCAAGAAAGAAGAAGGTCGCTTCATCTGCCAGGATCTGGAAAGCTACAACGGTGTTCACCTCAACGGCATTCGCATCCACTCCGCGGAACTGCGGTCCGGCGACACCATCCAAATCGGCAACGTGGTATTCATCTTCCGCCTGCACGGTTGAAACCCCATGACAGCGAAACGCATCGCCGCCGTAATCTTCGGCTTACTGTGCCTGCTTGCAGGTGCTGCCCTGTGGCTATTGGGCTCATCGGCCGATCAAGTCTCCGGGGATGCGCCTCCACCGGCCCAGGTTGAGGGCAAGGTATTGGAGGTACGCTCAGTGGGTCAAAGCAGCGGACCCTCTTGTGCCGGATCGCCAGGACGGGCCGTGGTGCGGGTCCAAGTGAAGCAGGCAAACGGAAACCTGGTATTCGAACAGAACGATTTGCCTGCCACGGCCTTTGCAGCGGGCGACCGGGTGCAGGTCCACCTAGAGCCCGGCCACCCGGAGCACCACCACATCATCGCGCCCTTCCAGCCCATTTGGGTCATCTTCTTGTTGGCCACGGGTCTGCTTTTTCTGTTGGCGGGCATCGGGGGCGGGTTGGCCGAGCGCCACATCAAGGCGCTCTCGCCAGGCATCACGGACAAAGATCCGCCCAAGCCTCAATCCAACTGACGAACTCCAAATCCAGTCCGCTGGCCGCAACCTCCCGATCAGGTCGCTCCGTGCAGTCGGCATATTTCTCCACCGTGCCCCAGCTGCCTCGGGTGAACTTGAAGGCAAAGGGAGTATCCCAGGGCATGATCAGGCTGCCGTGGCATAACTGTCCCTCACAATCCAGTGCCTGAGCCGCGGGATCCCATGGGCCCAAGTCAGGCCTGTCACCCGTGACATAAATGGTCTCGCCGGCAGGACTTCCCGCCGGCAAAAAGGCCCAAAGATCCACCCGCACCGCCGACTGCTCACTGACCCGGAGACTCTTGGCGGCATGCAAATTCGCCATGCTCGCCGAGATCTCTGTTTCGCCCGCCGACAGGGCCGACAAAGCGCCGTCACTCGCCAACGAAGCCACGCTTGGTTCCGAACTCTCCAAGCCGACCTCCCGATTGGGCCAAGTCAGTCGCAGTCGGTCGTCGTGTAAGGCCTCCACGGCCAAAGTCGTCACCACAAAGGGGCTATCCAGGATGAGCTGTGGTCGAAAAAGAAAGAGGTCGAGCTTGGTGACCGGCAGGTCCAGCGCTTTTTCGTCACCCAGCAAGAAAGTCAAAATGCTATCCAAACGATTGGCCCAGGCCGCCTCGTTGTGCTCGGCCTTCGGGTCCTCCAAGCAGGCCAGGTCATCTCCGTAAACCATGCCTTGGCTCTCGGCCCGAGATCGCACCTGACGCAGGTTCTCCACCAGGTAGGGCCCCATCAAGACGTCGCTGTCTTCCCCCGTGCCCATATCCAGCCATAGCCTGTGCGGCATGGGCCCATCATAGGCCTCAAAACGAAGAACAGGAGAACGGTCGTTCCACCACAAAGACGGAGACACGGCTCCCACCCGACCAAAAACCAGAGGATGGCGCAAGAAAACATGCAGGCTGATGATGCCGCCCAGGCTGGAACCCATGATCGTGGTGGACTCGCGTCCGGGCTGGGTACGAAAATGGTGGTCGATGGCCGGCTTGAGCACCTCCGCCAAAAAATCCGCATAGAGATCTCCCTTGCCGCCGCCATAAGAGGGATCTACATCCGGCGTGTAGTCATCGATGCGCTCGGCGGTGTTGTGGATGCCGACGACGATGTGTGGAGGCACGTGCCCCTGGGCGGTCAAGGCATCCAGGGTCTCGTCGACTTCCCAAGCCACACCAAAAGCCGCCTGGGCAGGGTCGAAGAGGTTCTGCCCGTCGTGCATATACAAAACAGGAAAACGGGCACTCGGATCGCTGTCGTAACCCTCCGGCAAAAACACGTCCACTCGACGGTCCTGCAGGCCGGGGTAGCTCAAGGGCTCCACATGCCAGGTGCGTCCCTCCGCCTCCATGACCAAAGGAATGATCGTTCCTGCGTCCTCCATCCCGGCGTCCTCCGTCCCGGCGTCTTCCGTCCCGGCGTCTTCCGTCCCGGCGTCTTCCATCCCGGCGTCTTCCGTCCCGGCGTCACCAGCAGGTTCGCCATCTCCAGCACAAGCCAGCAAGGCCACGGACAAAAATAGAGCCAACGAGGATATGCACACTCTATTTCGCATGCCCATCCGCCTTCCCCTCCTCCACTCGGACGCGAAGATCCACACCCCGCGCCTTGAGTTCATTGACCATCTTATCCATCAGGCCAGGGCGTTCGCCCAGGCGTTCCGGCGGGATCACGCCCGGATCGGGCCGCTCATCGCCGAGCAGCAGACGGGTCACGATGGCGCAAGGAAAACCCGTCGTTCGCGCCATGGAACTCTCCCCTCCCGCGGGGTCTCCCTCGTCGAACAAATCCCCATGCAGGCTCATCGGTCGACCCTCCTTCTGCCCATCCACCTGCACCTTCAACACAGTGAACTCCCGCTCACCGGGCACAGACTGCCAGAGCGGAAAAAGCAGCTTGGCCGTCAAGTCCCTCGGTCGCACCCATTGCCCGTTTACCTCCACCGCTTCGGTGTCGAGCAAGCCGGTGTGTGCAAAAACCCGCATCAGTTCGGCGTGGACCGGGTAACGGAGCGTCTTTTCCCACAAGGTGGGGGCCTTGATGGTCTTGAGCAGAGAGCGCAGGCCGTCTGTATTGAAGGCCTCCAGGGTACCCACGCCCTCCAACTCAAAGGGCTCCGCTTCGCTTAGGGCCGCCTTGGTCACCGGCTTTCCATCGATGCGTTGATGCACGGGCCGTGTGTATTCTTCCAAAACGTCACTCGGCGCGAAGGGTGCCTTGTACTCATAGGGCCAGTCACGTTCCCGCGGCAGCCCACCGACGTAATAAAAGGCGCTCTCGATGGCGTCGAAATGAGCCTGAGCATAGCCGATCAGCAGATTGGCAAGACCCGGGGCCACCCCACAGTCCACCACGGCGGGGACTCCCCTTTGCCGGGCCAGCTCATCCAAGCTCAGAAAATCCACCGGCATGAAGGAGATATCGCAATAGGGTTTGCCCGCCTCGATGACGCCACGCAGGACCTCAAAACCCAAAACGCTGGGCAAGGCACCCACCACCGCGTCGAAGCCCGCGACCAACTCCCCCACCGCACCAGGATGCAGGTCCAACTGCCGTCGACAAAGGCCCGGCAGATCGCCAAGGCCCTCCAGATTCTCTTGCCGCTGGTCCACGACGGTGACTTGCAAGTGCTCATCCGCCGCCAAATCCGCGGCAATGCAAGCACCCACCCGGCCACAACCCAACACGATGATCTTTTTCACAAATCCTCCTTATGAACAAACGCATGATAGACGTTCCGGCAACCTTGTGGCAATGACCCATAAGGCCGTTGACGACCCCGTTCCTCCGTGCCAACATGTCGCCATGCTTGAACCCATGGTGCAAGACTATGTTTCCTCGGCCATGCAACTCGACAGGCTGGCCTTCTGCGATCGAGTCAAGGTGGCGGTGCTGGTGTGGATCAAACCCACCGAAGACAGCGCTTTCCAGACGGCCTCCACCAAGGCACTTGACGATTGGAAGCAAGGCCCGGGCGTGAACCGATCGCCCGACCTGGAACACCAGGCCAAAGTCATTGAGCTTGCCAGCATGCGTCCAAAGCGCATCGAGCAAATCAGCATCGGCCGCTCGGAAGAAAACGACGTGGTGCTTCAGGATGAAACCATCTCATCCCACCACGCCATTTTTCTGCGCCACCCAAGGACCGATGAATTTCTTATCCAGGATCAAGAGTCCACCAACGGCTCAACCCTGAATGGCCGGCCTCTGGTCGCCCATCGCCCCACCAAGCTCAACGATGGAGACGCCTTAGGCTTTGGCGACACGGCTTTTTTGTTCTTCAGCCCCGGTGGTCTCCACGATGCCATCAAACAAATGATCAGTGAGAAATAAACGCATGGACCTCCAAGGCAAACGACTGAGCGAAAAAAAATGGTTGGACGACGAAGAGAAACTACAGCGCTTGTCGGTCATGGTGTTGCGTGAGGTGGATCGCATCGTTTTCGACC
>JAUVAM010000293.1 GCA_030591745.1 Deltaproteobacteria bacterium | reverse complement strand
GGCGTGTAACCTGGAGATGGATTTGTAGTCCAGGGTGATGTGATTGCTCTCACCCCGACCCACCTCTGTCTCACCATCCTCCAGATCGAATTCTTTTCCCTTCAGCGAACCGCGCAGGCCCACCAGTCGCGGGCCTTTTTTCTGTTCTTGCTGAAGTTTCGGCATGATGTGCTTGTCCGTGGCTACCGGGAGGTCCTGTTGGGTTCCAACCGCAGTGTCAGAGGCATCCGCTCCGGTGAGGGACAAAGTATAAACGCCGATTTCGATCTGGCAACCGGGCTCCAGCTCCATGACGTCTTCTGCCATGGCCTGGCCGTCCAGCAAGGTGCCTTGCCCTTCAGTCAGATCTTCAATGAAAACGCTATTGCCTTCCTGCCAGGCCCTGAGATGGTGGCGGGAAACGCTGCGTGAGCCTAGCACCAAGTCGCAATCATTGCCGCGACCCAGGGTAATCGGGTTTTCATTGAGTTGGACTTTCTGAGTCTTCCCATTCGGATCGATAATTTTTAGCAGGAACATGGGCAAACTATAGCCGAGGCAACGGAATCTCTCAAGCTAATCAATGCCAATCAGCGCTGGGAGAAACTGGAGGGTCTCAGCATGAGCCAGAAGGTGTGTGGGCGCGGAAAATGATGCGTCTCACCCTTGGCCGTTGGCAGCTCTCCCGCCGTATGCACCAGGGCTGTCAGATCTCCCTGGTTCGTGGCTATCAGGGAGTGGAATCTGCCCGGATGACTGAGCGTTGATTCTGGTGCTCCCCAGGTCAAGCGCCAATCCGGCCCTTTTTCCAGATTGGGCAGATTGGGCAGCCTTAATAGGGTCAGTTGACCCTGATGAGAAGTTCCACCCAGAAAAATGTGGCCAGCGAGTCCGGTACTCAGTTTTTGGCAGTGTAGCAAAGCGGTGTCTGGGATAGGCATCTTATGTGTGCTGAGGCCTGCCTCATCCAGGCGGCGTAGCCGGCAGGGTCCGGGACCCCCTTTGGGCCGGGTGAGAAAAATGACGCCCTCGCCGTTTGTGCTTGCCATGTCCGCGAAGTGCTCATCGTCAGGTATTGGGTGGACCCATCGGGTTTTGCCTTGATTGTCCACGGAGATCAGTTGCTCTTGCTGCCCCTCCTGTCGACTTGCCAGAAGCATGGCCTGTGCTCCGACTTTCTCCATATCCAGGATTTTTCCCCGCAGGGGAATGGACCCAAGGGTTTGGGCATCTGGTCCCAACATTTTCAGTTCGGAGTCGGTTGCCAGCCAGATTTGGCCGTCTCCTGTGGTTCTCAACAAGATGCGGGACGGGGGATCCACATTCGGCCATTGCCGAGCCCAGCGAAGGTGGCCGTCCTGGGTGTCCAGCTCGGCCAAGAGCAGGTTCCAGGTGCCTCGGCTGCCGATTTCATGTCCCCCCAAGATGGCCTTGCCCTTGATGCAAGCGGCCAAGAGCAGGCTCTTTTGGGATGAGAAATGAAGATCCAGGCTCGGACCCCAGGCCTCGGCCACGGCCAGTTGGGACCAAGGAAATCGATCTTGGGTTTCGGGAATCAGGTTGATGCTCAGGGCTGGGTGACTTCGGTTCGGTCCGAGGGGCTGAGCTGCCAGGGCCAGGTCCGCCTTGAATTCCGCCAGGTCCGCGCGATGCATGTCTTTTGGGTTGCCTGGGCCCAGTGTTTTGACCCAGGTCAAGGCCTCGGGCCAGGGCGGAGAAGGTGGCTTGGTCGGCCCGGGATGGTGATGGTGGGCGCAGGCAGCCAGTACCATAGCGAACAGCATGTGTGTCCATGCTTTATGTGCGGGGGGTCTCACTATCGCATTGTAGACCAATCTTTAGGCCTATGGTACTTTTGGCCAAACCTGGGAGGTCCGAATGATGAGTCGAAAAGTCCAGATGGCCTTGTTGCTCACTTGCTTAGGGTGGGCTGGCTGTACCGAGCGTGGTCTGGAGATGAAGGAAGGGGGGCGTGCGCCGGGCAAGATCCTGACGGTTGACAGCGCCGGGGACTCGGGCCGTCACGTGACCCTGGAGTTGGATCTGAATGACAAGGTGCACATGGTCTATACCGATCAGACCAACAAATCGTTGAAGTATGTGACTCAGTCGAGTGCCGGCTTCGCCATCAGCACCGTGGACGATACCTGTCTGGATTGTTCCTATTCATCGATGAAGATGGATGCCGCCAATGAACCCCATGTCATTTACTACAATGGGTCCAACAAAACTCTGACCTATGCCTATCGCAACAACCAGGGCAAATGGCTAATGGAGCCCATCGAGTGGGGTCAGGGCACCGGTATGGGGGCTCAGTTACTCATTGACGAGTCCGGCAGTTTGCATGCCCTTTACTACAGCGGAGATGGCTACCTGAAGCATGCCTGGCGTATCCTGCGCAGTCCCAATCAGTTGGCTCAGATCAAGCGAGATGCTCTCAAGGCAGCCAAGGCCAGGGCTACTGCCAAGGCGCGTCGAGATCGCAAACGAGGCAAGAAGGGCGGCGAGTCATCGGATGTCGTGGTTGCAGACCCTCCAGTGGGTCTTTGGGGCAACGAGCGTGTGGATAAGGCCAACGGCAGCGAGAAGGTGCAGATCAGCTTCGTGCGTCAGCCCAATGAACGTTTGGCTGCAAGCTACTTGCATTGGTCTGGTCTTAGCTCCGAACTCCGTTTGGCCGTACAAGAAGAAGATGGTCAGTGGGGAACCGAGGTGGTGGCTTTTGAGCGCAACCCTGGGAAATCCTCTGCCTTGTTTTTTACCTCCACCGGCGAACCGCGTGTGATTTTTCGCGAAGCCCGCAAGGACCGGCTGGTCTTGGCCGAGTCATCCATGGAGGGCTGGAAGATCACAGCCTTGCTGCCCAAGGCCTACAATTTGGCCCTGGCTCGCGATGCAACCCATAATTTGATTGTGGCCTACGAAAAGATGGATGGACAAGACCCCCGGAAGGGTCATCTTTGCATGGCCTGGCGCAAAAGCGGGCTTTGGACCCACTTCGTCGTGGATCCCGGCCGGGGCAGCGGCTCTTATTTGTCAGCCGCCTTGACCGCGGCGGGTGTGCCGATTGTCGCGTATTTCGAAGAGCGAAATAAGACCTTGAAGGTTTTTATCGGTGAGTGAGTCTGGTTTACCGACCTTGCAGGGCTCGTGGGGTTGTTTCCATCAGCAGGGATGCCTTGGTTTCCACCACGGCCACATCGCGCTTGTTCTGTAACCAGGAGTTGAGCTGTCGTTGTTGCCGCGACATGAGCTGCATCTTGCGTAGTCCGTCAGTCTGCTCGTTGAACTTGTCCCAGTCCGGTTCTGCCTTGTCTTTGAGCTTCATGACCAAGAAGTTGTGCCCGCCGATGGGGCCTTTGCTCTCATAGACTTTTTCGACCACCGGTTTGTCCTTGCTCAGTGCAAAGGCGGCCCGGGCCAGATCCTTGTCCAGGCCCAATTGGGGGATGAAACCACCCATGCGCGCCACCATCCCAGTCGTCTGGACCCGGATGGTTCCTGGTTTGGCTTTGCCCTCGGATGCGGCCGGTTGCTCTGCTGTCAGCAGAGACTCCAAGTCCTTGCCGGCCTTCAGACCCGCTAGAAGTCGCTCGGCTACGGTCTTGGCTTTCAGATCGGCCCCTTCTTCGATGAGCAATTTTTTGGCGAGCTCTTTTTCGACTTGTTCCAGAGCCTGATCGATCGGTTCTACAATTTGCATGACCTGGAAGACATGAAAGCCCTTGGTGGATTTCAGTACCTTACTTTGTTCGCCTTTGCCCAGCTTGAAGGCCGCTTCGGCCAAGGGAGTGCCCCAACGAGCCGACATGGCCTCGCGGGTCAGCATTTCCAGATGGCCGCCCTTTTCTTTGCTGGTATCGTCTTCCGAGTATTCTTTGGCCTGATCTTCGATTTTACTGCCGCGCTTGAGATCCTCAAGCGTTAGATCCGCTCGCTCTTTTTTGTCGGAGATCTGTTCCTCGTCGTAACCCTCGCCCACGGAGAAGAAAACATGAGCAAGCTGCACCTTCTTGGGCTTGTGGTAGCGGGCCTCGGCTTTGTTGTAAGCTTCTTTTACTCTGTCCAGGTGATCCTTGATGAAATTCCGGATCTGAGCATCGGTCGGCTGGATCTGTGCACGGAAGCTGGCCGGACTCAAGCGGACATATTCAAGATCCACTTTGGCCTCTCTCATGGCATAGGCCGACTTGATCTCTTCATCGGTCACCCGTACCGCTCCCCGGATGATGTCACGCATGCGGTCGGCCATCATCTGCTGGCGCCAGGTTTCCTCAAAGACGGCCGGTGTGGTCTGCAACTGTCGCTGCACGATCATCTTGTAGAGCTTGAAATCGAAATGGCCATTTTCATCCTGGAATCCCGGGATTTTTTTGATGGCCAAGTTTCGTTCTTCATCGGTGACGTGCAGTCCCAACTTGCGTGCTTCCTGGACGAGCAGGGTTTGATCCACCAGAAAGTCCATGACCTGATGACGCAACTGGAGTTTTTCTTCTTTCTTCATGCGGGTCGAACTTTTACGCTGCCGCTTGAAGGCCTGCAATTGGCGTTCCAGGTAGAACATGTACTCAGTCTCACCAACGGCTTCTCCATTCACCATGGCCGCCGCATTGATCTGCCCACAGCCTCCAGATCGAAATCCTTCCGAACCGGAGCCGAAAGAAAAAACGAAGACGAAGATGATGAATCCAAAAAGAAGAAGGATGATCGATGAATTGGCCTGTTTGCGCATCTGGTCAAGCATGAGTTCTCCTCGCGCGATGTGTGGTCATTCTCCGCGCATTATTTGTGAGCGCAGGGGGATAGATGATACTCAGAGAACAAAACGATGCAAGAAATTTTTCTTTGGTGGTAGGAGACTGGAAAAATCTGAATTTTCCTTGCTATCACAGGTACTTTTTGATAACGACGGGTCAAACCGACCCCTTTGTGGGCATGCTTGTCGACAACAAAAATTGTCGAAGCATGGATTGGAGAGACGCGGATGCTGTTCGACTGGCTCTATGCCATGTTTTCCAATGACTTGGCCGTGGATTTGGGGACCGCCAACACCCTGATCTATGTTAAGGGCAAGGGAATCGTGGGCAACGAACCTTCGGTGGTTGCGGTGCAGAAGGACGGACATGGGGTCAAGCGGGTATTGGCCGTGGGCAAGGAAGCCAAGGACATGCTGGGGAGAACGCCCGGCAGCATCATGGCCATCCGGCCAATGAAGGACGGGGTCATCGCTGACTTCGAGGTCACCCAGGAGATGTTGCGTTACTTCATCACCCGCGTTCACAACCGCAAAACATTCGTGCGACCGCGCATCATCATCGGTGTGCCTTTCGGCATCACGGAAGTGGAAAAACGTGCGGTGAAAGAGTCGGCATATTCTGCGGGTGCGCGAGAGGTTTACTTGATCGAAGAGCCCATGGCCGCGGCCATCGGGGCTGGGCTGCCCATCACCGAGCCCTCGGGTAACATGATCGTGGACATCGGCGGCGGTACCACCGAGGTGGCGGTTATCAGCCTGGCGGGTATCGTCAATTCCAAGTCGGTGCGCATCGGCGGCGACAAAATGGATGAGTCCATCATTCAGCACATGAAGCGCAAGTATAATTTGCTGGTTGGCGAGTCCACGGCGGAACGTATCAAGATCAACATTGGTACGGCTTACCCGACCGAAGAGCCGCTATCCATGGATGTGCGGGGACGGGATTTGGTGGCCGGCGTACCCAAAACCATCACGGTTTCCTC
>JAUVAM010000164.1 GCA_030591745.1 Deltaproteobacteria bacterium | reverse complement strand
GAGGCTTCCAGGGCGTTGTGGATCAGGTTGGCGAAGGCGTCGACGATGGCGGGTGCGTCCACTCGAAGCAGGGGGAGATCCGGGGCCTGGGCCAGTTGGATGCGATTGGGCTCGGGCGCGACCTGGGCCACGGCCCGCCGGACCAGGCCCGCCGCGGTGTGGACCCGAGGGGCCGGGGCTTGACGGCGAAGGCCGCTGAGAAAGCGGGTCCAGTCTTCGAAGAGTTGGTCTAGGCGCTCGGCTTCTTCTTTGTGGCCATTCGCCCGGGCTCGACTGGCCGAGACCGCGAGCTTGTTTTTCATGCGGTGGGCTTCGCGCCGCATGTCGTCCGCGGCGGCGGCGCGTCCGGTTTCGTGGGTCGCGTGAAGCATGTGGACCAGTAGCTCCGGGGCCTGTTCGGGCATGGCGGACAGCAGCAGGCCCAGCCAGCGGCGTACGGCGGCTTCGTCTCGGATGGCGCCCAAGGCTTGGGCCAGACTGTCGATGACCGAGGGGCGCTCCGGGTTGGCCAGCACGGCGTTCAACAGCCAGTGCACGGCCTGGCCGACTTGCGCCTGGGCGAGCAAAGCACGGCCCAGGCCCTCCATGCCGCGCGCGTCGTCGGGCGCAAGCTCCAGTCCCAGTCGGAACTGGGCTTCGACCACATCTGCCTCGGCACCTCGTTCGGCCAAAAGTTCAGCCAAAAGGAAGCGGGCCTGGGCGCGGACGGAGGGGCTCAAGTGGGTACGGGGTTTTTCTGTTTTGTCGTCAAGCAGGGAGGATAGAAGGGCTTCGGCCCGCCTGCCGGCTTCCACATTTTGGCCTCTGAGCGAAGCCAGGTGGCGAGCATGAGCCAGGTGCATCCGGCCATCGGCGGGGAAGCGCTCGAGGCCTCGGCGGAAGACGGTATCGATGGCTTCGGGGCTTTGGCCTGCCTGATGTCGGGCTTGTACCAGCATCAAGAAGTGATCCACGCGCTGTCGGTTTTCCGGGATGCGGATCAAATCGTCGATGGCCTCCGTGGGCCGGCCCTGCTCCATGTGCAGGTGGGCTCTGAATGCCAAAGCCTGGTGCGAATCCGGCCTTTGTTTCAAAAGGGCGTCCAGGTCCGTTTTCGCCAGGGCCAGGTCGCCCGTGCGCAGGGCCACGGCGGCTCGCTCAAGTCGGGCTTCAGGCGAATCGGGCAAAAGATCCAGGGCGAGGCCGTAAGCTTCGATGGCCTGCTGTCCCTGGCCTGAGTCCGCAAGGATCCGAGCCTTCAACAAGGCGGCACCCGGCTCGGCTCGCTTCGCCAAATCGGAAACCCAGGCCAAGGCCCGGTCGAACTCACCGTTCCGCCACAAGGCCTGGGCCAACTCAAAGCGAATGACGGTCGCGGCCGGTGCCAAGACCAGGGCATGCTCTAAGGCCGAAACCGCCTGCCGACTTTCCCGGCCGGCGATCTGCACACGGGCGAGCTCCCGCAGGGCTTCGATTCGCTCGCTGATCAGGGCACTGCCGGGCTTGCTGGTCAATCGGGGTTTTTCAGGAGGGGGACGTTGTTGCGTTATTCTCATTAAAGCTTCTCCGAATCGCAAAATCGCAAGCTACGTCCCCTAAATCACTAAATCAGCGGGTCAGGTGGTCTAAGTGGTCCATGGCCTGGTCGATTTCTTTTGCCAGCTCGCGGCGGTTGTTTCTGAGTTCGCGGAGTTCGTGGCTTAGCTTGTTGATGAGATCTACGTCGGCGGAGGTGTCGATGCGGGCTACGAGCTCGGCGCTTTGTTTGTCCAGTTCGGCCGCTAAGTTTTTCACTTCGGTGATTTTGCCCAGGAGCACGCCGATGCGTTTCTGAGAGCGTTCGATTTTGGGGTCCACATAGGTTATGCGCAGGGTCTTTTTTGTCTTGTTGCCTACTGCGTCTTCGGCCGTGACCGTGAAGGTGTTGGGGCCTCGTTTGAGTTCGAGCACGCCGGAAAACAGGCCGCCTGCCTGCTCGCGAAGTTCGATGCGGCCGACTTCGACCCGCCCGCCTGCTTCGGCCCGGACGCGGATGGGGATGCGCGCCTCGCGGGTCAAGGAGCGGTCCAAGGGTTCGATGAGGGCAAGCTCGGGCGGGGTGGTGTCGCGGACGGTCATGACCGCTTTGACGGGCGCGCGCTCTTCTTCGACGGGCTTGGGCTTGGGGCGTATGAGGACGCGGGGTTTTTTGGGCGGCGAGGGGAGACTGGGGGGAGGCTCGGGGGCTGGTACCGGCTCGACAAGCGGCGTGGGTTTCGGTTCGGGTTCGGGAAGGGCTGGTACGGGCAGGGTTTTTTCCGGTGGTGGCGCCACGGTTGGCTCGACTCGGCTCAATGGATCGAAGTGAATCAGCAGGCCATATGTACCCGCCGCCACCAGCACCACCAGGCCCAGCAGGACCGCCTTTCTGCCTCTACCCATGAGGCGACCATGGCCCAATTCCTTTGACTTCGCAAGTGCTTTGCTCGAAAATGCCCGCGGTTGCGTCTCTGTGCGCGAAGGAAGGAATGCGTGGCGGTCTATCCCGACATTTTGGGCCATGAACGACCCATGGCGCTTTTGGAAAAGGCCCGTGCCAACGGGCGGGTCGCCCATGCTTACCTGTTTTCAGGCCCCGAGGGCGTGGGCAAGGAACGGGTGGCCATGGCCTTTGCCGCCGCCTTGAACTGTCAAGATCCCGAGCAACAGCCCTGTGGGCATTGTGAATCTTGTGGTCGCATCGCCCGCGGCAGCCATCCCGATTTACGCGTGGTTGCCTGCGAGGCGGAGCGAGTGAGTCGAGGCGAACGGGAGCCGGAGAAAGGTCGCAGTCCATCCCAGCAGATTCGCAACGCGGATTTGGACGAGGTGGCGGCCATCTTCCGCAATCGGCCTTATTTGGGAAAATTCATGGTCGTGCTGATCGTGGATGCGGAGCGCATGAACGCCAATAGCCAGAACCGCTTTTTAAAGACGCTTGAGGAGCCCAGCGACGACACGGTCATCCTATTGATTACGGCCCATCCCGAGGCCCTGTTGGCGACGGTGCGATCCCGCTGCCAGGTTTTGGCCTTTGGTCCCTTGCCTCGGGCGGTGATCGCTAAGACTCTTGAGGAGCGCCAGGGCGTGGATGCACAGCGAGCTCTGGTTTTGGCGGCTATGTCCCAGGGCAGCCTGGGGCGGGCCTTGCAGATGGCTGGCGATGCTTTTTTGGCTCAGCGAGACGCGGTGATCGGCTCTTTTGAACGGGTGCAGGCCGGCGATATGGCGGATTTGCTGGAGGTGGCGGGCGAGCTATCCAAAGGGAGTCAGGCCAAGGAGGACTTGAAGCAGTCTTTGGGCCTGATGGAGTTATGGTGCAGGGACAAGATGATAACTGGACTGGAGGGGGAGTCCTCCTTGGGTCTTTTGATTAACCAGGACAAGGCCGAAGAGTTGGCCCGACCCGATCAGGCGGTCAAACCCCAAACATTGTTGCGTTGGATGGAGCACATCCGGCGTGCGCGCTCCGCGCTGCGGACCAACGCCAACCCGCGCTTGACCATGGAGCGCTGCTTGTTGGCGATGAGGACATCAAGACTTTGAACGACCAGGAAATCGATAATAAGGACAGCGAGCAGGAACAAGCTCTCGATGAGGCGGCGGCCCCATCGGTCGAGGCCGAAGATCAGAAAATCAACGAGCCTGATGCTGAACCTAAGCCCGAAGCTGAGTCCAAGCCCGATGTCGAGTCCAAGCCCGACGTCGAGTCTGAGCCCGATGTCGAGTCCAAGCCCGATGCTGAGTCCAAGCCCGATGTCGAGTCCAAGCCCGACGTCGAGTCTGAGCCCGATGTCGAGTCTGAGCCCGATGCTGAGTCCAAGCCCGATGTCGAGTCCAAGCCCGATGTCGAATCTGAGCCCGATGCTGAGTCCAAGCCCGATGTCGAGTCCAAGCCCGATGTCGAGTCCAAGCCCGATGTCGAGTCTGAGCCCGATGTCGAGTCCAAGCCCGATGTCGAGTCTGAGCCCGATGCTGAATCTGAGCCCGATGCTGAACCTGAGCCGGCCCCGCCTCCGCGCCCCAAATGGATGGTGGGTGTGCGTTTGGCCGATGGCAAAGTGATGGATTTTGACCCGGGCGGGCTGAATCTTCGTCAGGGCGACACGGTGGTGGTGGACAACGAGCGCAGTTTGAATCTTGGCGATGTGGTTTTCCGGGTGGAAAATATGCGAGGCAGGAAACTGCGGCGCGTGATCCGGCGGGTGACACCCCAGGATCTTCTCTTGATGCGTCGCAACGCCAAGCGGGAAGAAGAGGCTCTCGTCTTTTGCAAGAAGCGCGTTGAGGAGCGCAAGCTCCCCATGAAGCTCATCAGTGCGGCTTTCTTGCATGGCGGCAACAAGGCCATTTTCTTCTTCACGGCGGATGGTCGCGTGGATTTTCGGAACCTCGTGAGGGACTTGGCCCAGCAGCTTCACGTGCGCATCGAAATGCGTCAAATCGGTGTTCGCGATGAGGCCAAAATGTTGGGGGGCCTGGGTATTTGCGGCCAGCCCCTGTGTTGTGCACGTTACCTGCGTAAGTTTGTGCCGGTTTCTATCAAGATGGCGAAGAACCAGAACCTGGCGTTGAATCCGCAGAAGGTCTCCGGGCTTTGTGGGCGGCTCATGTGCTGTTTGACCTACGAAGAAGGTCTGTATAGCGAATTGCGCAAGGGCTTGCCCAAGACTGGTAAGATCGTAGAGACGCCAAGGGGCAAGGGCAAGATTTTGGAGGTCGATGTCCTGGGCGGACGATTGCGTGTACTCCTGGAAGGTGGCCCGGTGCAGATGTCGGTGGCCGAGTACAGGGGAGAGGTCCCTCCGCCCGAGCCGGAAGAGAAGAAAAAGCCCCGGCCGGCGCCCACCGAAAGGCGGCCCAGGCGGGAGCGCAGACCGAGGACAACGCGGGAAGATACCGCCGATAAGCCCAAGCCTCAGGAGGGTGCATCCGAGGAGCGATCCCGTGCTCGGCCTGCTCGAAAACGTCGACGCAAGAAGCCTGGCGGTGGCGAGGGCGCGAAGACCCAAACTGCGGCTCAGGCCCAATCCAAAGACCAGGCTTCGGCTCCAAATCGGGCGCCAGGAGCTGATGGTGGCGAAAAGTCAGACAAGCCCAAGTCTCGTCGGCGCTCTCAACGCAGACGCAAACGACGACCGGCCGGCGGACAAGGCTCCGGCGGCGGACAAGGTTCCGGTGGCGGACAAAGTTCCGGCGGCGGACAAGGTTCCGGTGGCGGACAAGGTTCCGGCGGTGGACAAGGCTCCGGCGGCGGACAAGGTTCCGGCGGTGGACAGGGTTCCGGCGGTGGACAGGGTTCCGGCGGGGGACAAGGCTCCGGGGGATCGGGCAAAACCGAATGACTCCTGCAGTCATGACCATCACCGCGGCCGAGAAAGGGAAGCTGCTTGCTGATTTGCAGGCTTCGGACCCGGTGCAGCGTGGTCGTTCCTTAGACGCCCTGGCGGCTTTGGGCGATGTTCGCCTCTGCGAGCACATTCATCCCTTGCTCAAAGATCAGGATTCGGTGGTGGCCTTCAAGGCCGCCATTGGGCTTGCACAATTGGGCGATGATCGAGGTGTGGATCTTCTGTTGTCCGGCCTGCGCTCCGCGGATTTGCGCTCTTTTGCCTTGGATGCCCTGATCGACCTGGGACCGGAGGCAGCCCGCTACCGGCTTAGGAAGTTCATGGGGCGAATGTTTCTTCACCCCCTGGAGCGGATGCAAGCCGCCGCCGCCTTGGCACGCGCCGGCGACCCGGCGGGGTCGGCCTATCTTGAAGATCGCTTGAAATCCAAGCGTCCCGAAGAACGGGGTTTCGCCCTGGAGCTTTGGGGTAGACTCAGCATGCCCGAGGCTTACAAAAAATTGGTGGCTGTGCTTGTCGACGAGTCGGATCCGCATCGCTTGGACGCATTGCGCGGCTTGGTCCATCTGAACGACTCTCGGGCCCTGGATGTTTTTGACCAGGTGGGGACGGAGACCTCGGACCCTGAGTTGGCCGCCGAGGCCCGTTGGGCGGCGGAAGCCCTGCGGGAAGGTGCTTGATGAGCAAAACCGGTGAGTCGGGGGCCGAGTTGGATCTCTTCGATAGTCACGCCCATTTGGATTTCGAGTCCTTCGCATCCGATCTGGACGCGGTATTGGCCCGGGCCCGCGGGGCGGGTGTGCATCAGATCACCACCATCGGCGCGGGTCGGGGTACGGAAGGTGCCTTTGAGGCCGTGGCTCAGGCTGCAAGCCGATCGGGTGTTTGGGCAACCGTGGGTGTGCATCCTCACGAGGCCGTCTTGGGTTTGGACTGGTCCGGGGATGCATCGGCAGAGCCGTCGCCCAAGCTGCAGAAGGATTGGGATGAAGCTTGGGCGCAAGCGGAAGCGCGGCTTTCAAGTTTGGCCCTGCATCCCAAGGTGGTGGCCATCGGTGAGGTGGGGCTGGACTTCCACTATGACCACTCCCCGAGGGCCTTGCAGCGCCAACTGTTCAGGCGCTTTATTCGGCTAGCCAGGCGTATCGACAAGCCCTTGGTCATCCACGCCCGAGAGGCAGAAGACGAAGTTGCGGCCATCTTACGAGAAGAACAAGCTCAGCAATGCGGTGGGGTCATTCACTGCTTCAGCGGGGACGAGGGCCTGGGCGAGGTCGGCCTGAGCTTGGATTTTTTCTTTGGCCTGACCGGCGTCATTACTTTCAAGAAAGCCCAAAAATTGCGCGACGTGGTGGCTGCTCTGCCTTTGGACCGCCTGGTGATTGAGACCGACAGTCCCTATTTGGCTCCAGTGCCCTATCGGGGCAAGCGCAACGAGCCGGCCTATGTGGCCGAGGTGGCCAAGACCCTGGCTCGTATCAAGGGCATCTCCGCCGAAGAGGCCGCGCGGGTGACCACGGCCAACGCCAGGCGTTTGTACAGGTTGGATGAGCGGGAAGCCATCCAGGGTCAACTCGCCTATCGGTACGGAGACGCCCTGTATCTCAATGTGACCAATCGTTGCACTTTGGCCTGCCGGTTTTGCCTCAAGCTTGAGGGCAGCGATGTGCTGGGGGTCGAACTGGGTTTGCTCGAGGAGCCCGGGTCCGGAGAATTGCTGCGGGCCGCGGAGGCCGAACTCTCGTGTGGGCGTTTCAATGAGGTGGTTTTTTGCGGTCTGGGTGAGCCTCTGCTGCGTCCGGATGTGGTGGCGGAGGTGGGCCGGGCCTTGAAAGCCAAGGGGCTCAAGGTTCGTGTCAATACGGACGGCCTGGGCGAGTTGGTCTCTGGCCGAGTTCTGCTGGACGAACTTGTCGACTCCGTCGATGCATTCAGCGTCAGCTTGAATGCCGCGGACGGGGAGGCTTATGCCCGACTCTGTCCCTCGCAATATGGCACAGACGCATTTGATGGCGTCTGCTCCTTCATCCGTCGAGCGGTTGAGCGATACGGCGAAGTCACGGCAACGGTCGTGGGTCACACGAATGTGGACGCAGACGCCGCCCGGCGTTTGGCCGAGTCCATGGGTGCTTCATTCAGAGTGAGATGACTTTATTGCTCGCTGAGGTCGGCGATTTTGATGAGTTTGCCGGTTGCGGTCTTGACGGCACGTTT
>JAUVAM010000043.1 GCA_030591745.1 Deltaproteobacteria bacterium | reverse complement strand
TTTCCTGCCCAAAATACATGCACATTGAATCTAACTAGATCCCGGGTGCCTGTGAGCCGTCAGTATGGCCATGACCCATACCCAGCAAGGGAAAATATCCATGAAATATCTCGCGAAATCGACCGTTTTGGCCTTAATCGGCTTGATGCTGACAGCCGGTCCTGTTTTTGCCACGGGCCTGCTCATCCCCACCGACAAAAGCATCCCGCCTTTGGCCATCAAGTACCACCGCGCCACGGTGACCATCAAGGATCGGGTGGCCGTGACTCACATCGACCAGGTCTTCGTCAATTCCACGAATCGAGCCCTGGAGGCCACCTACATCTTCCCGCTCCCCAAGGGTGCCACCGTCGATGACTTCTACCTCTACGTCAACGGCAAGCGAACCAAGGGCGAAATCCTGGAGCGCAACCGGGCGCGCAACATCTATGAGGGCATCGTTCGCCGCATGGAGGACCCAGGCCTTCTCGAATACATGGGCCACGACTTGTTCAAGTGCCGAGTCTACCCGGTACCGCGCAAAGGCGAGCAGCGCTTTGAGATGAAATTCAGCCAGGTCATGCCCTTCGAGGCCGGCCTGACCAAGTACGTTTACCCCATGCGCACCGACAAGCAGTCCGCCCGCACCATGCAGGACTTCACGATGTCGGTGAAGATCGAATCCAAGGTGCCCATCAAAAACATCTACTCACCCAGCCACACGATCTACAGCCGCAAGAAAGACGATCACCACGCAGTGGCCGGCTTCGAAAAATCAGCGGCGCTGCTCGATCGAGACTTCGAGCTCTTTTTCACGGTCAGCGAAAAAGAAGTGGGTCTGAACCTGCTCACCTTCCGTGAACCCGGCGAGCCTGGTTTTTTCATGCTCATGGCCTCACCCAAATCCAAATTCCGAAACCAAGAAATCATCGGCAAGCGCATCAGTTTTGTCATCGACACCTCCGGCTCCATGTCCGGTGCCAAAATAAAACACGCCAAGAAGGCCTTGAAGTATTGCCTGGAGCATCTAAACGGAGACGATCTGTTCAACGTGGTGCGCTTTTCAACCGACGTGGAGGCCTTCCGCAAAACCCCGGTCTCCGCCAGCAAAGACAACATCCAACAAGCCGTTAACTTCGTCAGTCGCATGGAAGCCGCCGGCGGCACGGCCATCGACGAATCCTTGCAGATGGCCTTGGCCGGCCACAAAAATTCGAAAGAGCCCAACCTGGTGGTTTTCATCACGGACGGTCATCCCACCGTGGGCGAGACCGACCCGACCCGAATTGTAAAAAATGTAAACAAAGCCAACGGAATCGGAGCCAAGGTTTTCGTGTTCGGCGTGGGCAACGAAATCAACACACATCTTTTGGATCGCATCTCGGGCGAGAACAGCGCGGACTCGACCTACGTAAAACCCAACGCCGAGATCGCCAAATTGCTCGGCGGCTTCTACGACAAAATCAGCCACCCGGTCCTGAGCGATCTCAAGTTGGACTTCGGCAAAATCCACGAATACGACGTGCTGCCCAAGCGCATGCCCGATCTCTTCAAGGGAAGCCAGCTCATCGCATTCGGCCGCTACCGCAACGAGGGCCACACGGCACTGACCCTGACCGGCCGCGCCGGAGACAAGACAAAAAAATTCACCTTCGAGGGGAAATTTGAAAAACGCAGCAAGGGCAACGACTTCATCCCGCGGCTTTGGGCTACGCGAAAAATCGGCTATCTCTTAGACAACATCCGACTCAGTGGTGAACAGAAGGAACTGGTGGACGAGGTCATCCGCCTGTCCAAACGCTACGGAATCGTCACCCCCTACACCAGCTACCTGGTCACGGAAGACACCCCCAGAGTGGCCGTGCGCCCCACGCCGCGACCTGACCGACGACCCCTGGCCCCAGCCCCACGTCGACCCGGCTGGGGACGAGCCAAGAAGGCAGGCCCCATGGGCGGTGGTGGAGCCGTGTACGAAGAAAGCGAGAAATCAGGAGACACGCGCGTGACCAGCATGAGCGCATCCAAACCCAAAGCCAAAGCCCGCAAACGAATGCAAGCCATGAGCCGCAACAAAAATGAAGCCATGGCCGCCCAATCCGGGGCAGAGGCCGTGAGCTTCGCCGACGCCTTGAAAGACATGAAGCAAGCCGAAGGCAGTCGGGATGATGCCGACGACGCCATGGGCATGCGCTACGTGGCGGGCCGGCCTTTCCGATTCGGCCATGACGGCACCTGGGTCGACCTGAAGTTCAAGCACGGCATGAAAATCTTGAAAGTCAAATACATGAGCGAAGCCTGGTTCGCGCTCAGTCGCAAGTCTGGGCTACTCAAGCAGGTCTTCGGGCTGGGCGGCCGGCTGATCGTGGTCGTCGGCAAAAACAAGGCCCTCGAAATCGGCACGGACGGAAAAGAAAAGCTATCCGCGACTGAGCTTTCCGCCCACTTGCCATGACGCAGTCCATGCCTTCATCCATCTTGCCGCTCAGGCCAAACAAAAGCCTGCTCTTGTCGGTCACCCTGGTGGCCACCCTTCTGAGCCCCGTGCTGGCGTCGGCCCAGGTCTCCGATTGTTTCGACCACTACAACCACAGTGCTTGGAACGATCAGGGCCTGGCCATCGTCGTCTGCCGAAACTCACCTGCTTTGGACTCCTGTCAGATGCATCACCACGGCGGCGCACTGATCCAGGGGCTGACCAAGCACGGAAGCTTAGACAACGATCGGCAAGTCTTTGCGGACTACAATACACTCGGGTCTAATTTCCCTTTCCCGATCGACATCATCTGCACCAACGGCTCGGTGACCCTCACCTACGAGCTGGCCGGCGGCAATCTTTGGCAAGACGGCTGCTGCCGCAACCTGGAGTTCGGCAGTGAAGCCTGCTGCGGCGTCAACGTCGATCCGCCCTGCGATGATCCCGACTACCAGGACCCGGAGGTGGGCACACCGGGCGGAGAGGCCTGCCCTTTGCTGCGGTCGCGTTCTTATGAATCAGATGAACAGCTGCTCGACGTCTTGCGATGCAGCGAGACGCGACTCGCCTTCCACATCGACCAGGTGCCCGCACCCGAAGATCTGGCCTACGCCGAACTGACGATGGAACTCGGCGACGCCGATCACCCCGGCGAAGAGGGAACGGTCTGGATTAACGACCACGGGCCCTTGCAACTGCCTGCTCACCCCGACTGGGGCAACGTCACCCGCGAGGCCACGGTTCCGCTGCCGACCAGCTACCTCATCGCGGGCACCAACACGATCGGCTTCGGTGGCGGCCCCCGGGACCGAACCTACTACTCGGTGGGTCGTCTTGGCCTGCATGTAGAAGGTGAAGCTTGCGACACGTCCCCCGAACCGGATGCCGGCAGCGATACGGACGCCGGCAGCGATACGGATGCCGGCAGCGAAACAGACGCGGGCGCTGACACGGACGGGGGCGGCGAAACAGACGCCGGCAGTGACACGGACGGAGGCGGCGAACTGGACGCAGGCGGCGATTCCGCGACGGATGCGGGTCCGAGCGCGGATTCCGACATCGAATCCTGCCAGAACGACGGGGACTGCCCAGACAATCAAGTTTGCACAAACGGCACCTGCCTGGCAGCGGCCGACCTGGACGGGGGCTGCGGCTGCGGCGCTTCGGGGTCCCGTAGCGCCGGAGTGAGCCTGCTCGTGTTTCTGTTGATGGCTGTCGGCTGGCGCCTGCGGAAAAAACCTGCCAGCCCAAGAGACCCCTAATTCCTCATTTTGCCAAGATCTCCATTTCGCAAAAACATCCTTCGTCCATTTTCACCTGGCTGACCCACCTGGCTGACCTGGCACTTCTTTTGACAAAGGTCGGGACATGGTGATTATCTGAACAAAACCAGCCAGATCGCATAAACACGCCCGCCAAGCGGGGCCTTGGGAGGTCGGCATGCTGTTCGGAAGGAAGAAAGAACAAGAGACCGAGAAAACCATCAAGCGCCACAGTGAGCAGGTGGGTGCCGTGGTCCATGCTCTGCACAAGGCAGTCAAGGACTACTGTGCCGATTGCGCGGACTTCGACACCCTGGCCGAAAAAGTGGTCAGCGGTGAATCGGAAGCCGATGAGATCCGCCGGAAGGTCGAGGTGCTGCTTTACGACGGAGCCTTCATGCCCAGCATGCGTGGCGATTACGCCAACCTGGTTGAGAGCGTGGACAAAGTGGCCAACCAGTGTGAGGCAGTGGCCCAATTCCTGCTGAACACACGGCCCGAGTTGGACAAGGAATCGAGAGCCGGGCTGGTGGACATCATGAAGGCCACCGTGCGTTGCTACGATCACATCACCGAAATGTACGACAAGTTCGAAGACGGCATGGCGGTCATCGACCTGGCTCACAAAGTGGAAAAGAAGGAACGCAAGGTCGACACCCTCTTCGCCAAAATCATCAGCCGCTTGTTTCAGGCCGAGGGCGACCTGGCCAAAAAGATCCTGGCCAAAATGTTATTTGATCGAGCAGCGGCCATTTCCAATCGAATCGAGGACGCTAGCGACAAGTTCTGCGTGGTGGTGTCCAAGCGGCCCTGATACGGGAGGTAAGACCTGGAACCCTCTATTCTCATCATCACCCTGATCACCATGGCCGGCCTGTACGTGGGCGGCAATATCGGGGCCAACGACGCGGCCAACTGCATCGGTCCCGCGGTGGGCGCGCGCCTGATGCGCTATCGCACGGCGATCATCATGGCGGCCATCTTCGTCGTCATGGGTGCCCTGCTCCAGGGCGGCGAGGTGATGAAGACTGTGGGCAAGGGCATCGTCACCGAGCCCATCCCTCCCCTGGGCATTCTGGCCGCTCTGCTCTGCGGCGGTCTCTTCGTCTCCTTGGCCACCTTTTTCAAGGTGCCCGTCTCCACCTCCCAGTCCATCGTGGGCGCGGTGGCCGGTGTGGGCCTGGCCGGCAACCTGAACACGGACTGGTCCAAGATCGTAACCATCGTTGAATGCTGGGTGCTGTGTCCGATTTTGACCATGGGCCTGACCTATATCATCTACCGAATCACGCTCCTGTGGCTAGCCCGAATGCGCCGATCCGCCAAGGTGGAGCGCGTGCTCAACTGGCTGGTCGTCATCACCGCGGCCTACGCTGCCTATTCCTTGGGCGCCAACAACCTGGGCAACGCCATCGGGCCCATCGCATCCATCGGCGAGTTACCCTTTGACATACGCTATTTAATCGTGGCCGGCGCGATCTCCATGGCCGCGGGGGCGCTCTTGTTCGGCAGCGGAGTGGCCGAGACGGTCGGCAAGAGCATCATCCCCCTCGATCTAAAAAGCGCCTTCGCCGTCCAAGTCTCATCCGCCTTCGGCCTGCACTTTTTCTCCATGATCGGCATCCCCGTCTCCACCTCCCAAACCGTCATCGGCGCCCTTTTGGGCATCGGCCTCGTCCACGGCATCAAAACCGTCAAACGCCGCAAAATCATGGAAGTGGTCATCGGCTGGGTAGTCGCACCAACCTGCTCCGGCCTGGTCGCCTTCGGCCTATACGCCCTACTAAGCCGAATCGCCTAATCGGCCATCACTTTCAGCGGGACGATCTCCCAAACCGAAAACTCGCTAGCCCCAAGGCCAGCAACACGGACATCCAGAAGGTGCTATCGGGCATGACGGACGGGGCCTCGATGGATGAAGCGCAACAGGGCATGTTGCATTCCTCCCATACACCCAAATCGCGGACCGCCCCATAGCAATCTGTCGAGAGCACAGCCCCGGCCACCGTGTCGGCCGTCGCCCCTGGGAAGTCGGGATCGGTGGAGCAGGGCAACAGGCCGTCGATCTCCTCGACACCAATTCCGATCTGCAACTGCTCGGCCTCCAAGACCACCCGCACAAGCCAAATCTGCCCTGTCGCAAGTTGCTGGGACCCTTCCTGAACGCCTTGCAGCAGGGGCTCATCGCCTAGAATGTTCTGGGGATCAAAGTAGGCGGTGCCCAAGATCTCCAGATCAGCCAGACCATCGGCCGCGGCCTTCACTTCGACCCTGACCAGAGCCTGCGAGACATCGGGCTTGAGGATACAGTAACAATAGGCGGGATCCATGCAACTGGCCCCGACCGCCGGTGCCCAGAACGCCACCATCAAAAGCGACAGAAAAATAATGTTCTTTTTCATGACACACCCCATCCATTGATTCGAATACGACCATCCTAGCCAAAAATGGAGGGAAAACCAACCCGGTCCGGCCCGGTCGCCTCCGGGCTATAAGCCCTACTGCTTCGAATCACCTAAAAAAGGGTCGAATTGACAAGACACGGGTATCTGTTATAATGATACTCATGAAACCAAAAGACACCATTGATGCTTTTGATGCATACCTAGCCGAACGGGGACTATACATAGATGCTGTCGTGATCGGAGGCGCTGCGTTAGGACTGCTCGGCGTGATCTCTCGGCAGACTCGCGACTGTGATATTTTGCATCCCTCGATTGCCCCGGCAATCGCCGAGGCCGCTCGTGAATTCGCGTCGCTCCGCCGAGCAAGCGGAGATCCCCTCGACGATGACTGGCTGAATAATGGCCCCTCATCGCTTGCCGATGTGCTTCCTGCTGCATGGACGGAAAGGCTTCAACTCGCCTATCAAGGAGCGGCCATCACACTAAGAAGCCTCGGCCGCCTTGACTTGCTACGAAGTAAGCTGTTCGCGCTTTGCGACCGCGGTCTCGACCTGGACGACTGCGTCGCCCTGGCACCTACGGCTGCCGAGCTTGAGGAGATCGCCCCTTGGCTGGAAGAACAAGATGCCAACCCTGATTGGCCCGCACACACCCGCGCCGTGCTCAACGATCTGCGTCGGAGACTCAATCATGGCATTTAGGCGAACAACGACTGCCTCCGCGTTGCAGAGTGGCGATGGTTTGACGCGTGCCATGGTGGGTATCGGCATGGCCTTCGCCGCCGAAGGTAATATCGACGCAAACATTGAGGACACCTTGCTCGCGGCTTCGGTTGAGGGCATCGATCGTGATGATCTCAGGACGCTCTCATTGCTGACAACTTGGCTCGGCGTGCACCATCCCTGGGTCAACGTCGATAGACTGACCAGGGCAATTTCGTCCCATGAATCCCCTCGAGTGCTGGCATTCTGGGCCGCGGTTGCCACATGGCTTCGCAAGGATCGGCGCTTCGCTCGAATAGCCCGCCTTCACAAAGGCCCGCGCATCGACCTGCTGCGGGTGGGCACCAAGTTTCAGTTACAACGACGGGGCGAGGATGACCGATTCATCGGGACCTCTCTTCGGGTACCGGCGGGCGTACTGCGCAAACGTGCCGGTGATGTACTCACACCGGCCGAATTGGCCAAGCGCCACCGCACCTATCGACACCGTGTCTTAATTGGGCCGAGTTATCGCGCAGACATGTGGGCTGCTCTCGAAGAAGACCCATCATTATCCGCCTCGGAACTAGCACGCCGGACCTACGGATCGTTTGCAACCGCATGGCAAGTCAAGAAGGACTTCCAACTACTTGCGGCGTAACACAAAATCACGAGAAAAATCTATTGGGCCAGCCAAAAGTTAAGAAAAAAATCACCCAGGACCAAACAGCATGGGCTCAGAGACAAAAGCAGATCCTTGCCTTTTGCTGCTGATTCGTCCCAAGATGCATGCACGCTGAATTTGAATAGATCCCGGGTGCATGTGAGCCGTCAGTATGCCCATGACCTTCGCCCAACACAGGGAGAATCCATGAAATACCTCGCGAAATTGACCTTTTTGGCCTTGATCGGCTTTATGTTGACCGCTGGTCCGGCTTTTGCCACTGGCCTGCTTATCCCCACCGATAAGAGCATCCCGCCTTTGGCCATCAAGTACCACCGGGCCACCGTGACCATCAAAGACCGCGTGGCCGTGACCCATATCGACCAGGTTTTCATCAATTCCACGAACCGGAATTTGGAAGCCACTTATATCTTCCCGCTCCCCAAGGGCGCCACCGTTGACGATTTTTACCTCTATATCAACGGCAAGCGCATCAAGGGCGAGATTTTGGAAAGCAACCGGGCTCGCAACATCTATGAAGGCATCGTCCGCCGCATGGAAGATCCCGGCCTGGTGGAATACATCGGCCACGATTTGTTCAAATGCCGGGTCTACCCGGTGCCGCGCAAGGGCGAACAGCGCTTCGAGATGAAATTCAGCCAGGTCATGCCCTTCGAGGCCGGCCTGACCAAATACATCTACCCCATGCGCACGGACAAGCAGTCCGCCCGCACCCTGCAGGACTTCACGATGTCGGTGAAGATCGAGTCCAAGGTGCCCATCAAGAACATCTATTCCCCCAGCCACAACATCTACAGCCGAAAAAAAGACGACCACCACGCCGTGGCGGGCTTTGAAAAGTCAGCCGCTCTGCTCGATCGAGATTTCGAACTCTTTTTCACGGTCAGCGAAAAGGAAGTGGGCCTGAACTTGCTCACCTTCCGTGAACCCGGCGAACCTGGTTTCTTTATGCTCATGGCCTCACCCAAATCGAAATTCCGCAATACCGAGATCATCGGCAAGCGCATCAGTTTCGTCATCGACACCTCCGGCTCCATGTCCGGTGCCAAGATGAAACATGCCAAGAAAGCTTTGAAGTATTGCTTAGAACACCTGAACGGCGACGATCTGTTCAACGTGGTGCGCTTTTCCACCGACGTGGAGGCCTTCCGAAAAACCCCGATCTCCGCCAGCAAAGACAACATCCAACAAGCCGTCAACTTCGTCAGTCGCATGGAAGCCGCCGGCGGCACGGCCATCGACGAATCCTTGCAAATGGCCTTGGCCGGTCACAAGAACTCGAAAGAGCCCAATCTGGTGGTCTTCATCACGGACGGTCACCCCACCGTGGGCGAGACCGACCCCGCCCGAATCGTAAAAAATGTAACCAAGGCCAATGGAGTCGACGCCAAGGTTTTTGTGTTCGGCGTGGGCAACGAGATCAACACGCATCTTTTGGATCGCATCTCGGGCGAGAACAACGCGGATTCGACCTACGTAAAACCCAACGCCGAGATCGCCAAATTGCTGGGCGGCTTCTACGACAAGATCAGCCACCCGGTCTTGAGCGATCTCAAGTTGGACTTCGGCAAGATCCACGAATACGACGTGCTGCCCAAGCGCATGCCCGACCTGTTCAAGGGCAGCCAACTCATCGTCTTCGGTCGTTATCGCAACGAAGGCCATACGGCCTTAACTTTGACCGGCCAGGCCGGGGACAAAACAAAAAAATTCACCTTTGAAGGCAAATTCTCAAAGCGCAACAAGGACAACGACTTCATCCCGCGGCTTTGGGCCACGCGAAAAGTCGGCTATCTCCTAGACAACATCCGCTTGCAGGGCCAACAGAAAGAACTGGTGGACGAGGTCATCCGCCTGGCCAAGCGCTATGGCATCGTGACGCCCTACACCAGCTACCTGGTCACGGAAGACACCCCAAAAGTAGCCGTGCGTGGACAAAGGCCGATCGTGCAAACCAAACGTCCGCCCCGTCGACGCAGGCCCCGATTCAGCCGACCCATGTCCGTTGGCAAAAGCCGTGGCACGGGAAGTACCGCGGGACTCAAGGGACACGGTCGTGGTGGAGGCGGCTCGATGGATGGCTTGGCCGGTCTGGAGTCCGCAGCCCCGCCACCGGCATCCGCACCCATGATGGACATGGCCGGCGCCGACATGAGCGCCAGAAGCGGCGAGCGCGCCGTGACCATGGCCAAGGAAGTCAAAAAGATGAAGACGGCCTCGGCCGTACGCAGCGATGACGATGAAGCCGCCGGCCTGCGTTACGTTGCCGGTCGCGCCTTCTCCTATCGCGGGGACGGCACCTGGGTGGACACGAGATTCAAATCCGGCATGAAGATCTTGAAGGTCAAATACATGGGCAAGGCCTGGTTCGAGCTGATCCAAAAATCCGGCCTGCTCAAGAAGGTTTTCGGTCTGGGACAAAAGGTACTGGTGGTGGTGGGCAAGAACAAGGCCATCGAAATCACCGCGGGGGGTCAGGACAGCATCTCCTCCGGCGAGTTGAAAAGCTACCTGCCCTGAGCCGAGGACGCCTCATGCGACATCCCATCCTGCCCAGTCTGAGCTTGGCCTTGATGCTGAGCCTTCTGCCCTCGGGCGGCCACAGCGCCTCCACGCCACTCGATTCCACCAAGGACGAGGCCATCAAGGCCGTGCCGACCCCGGAAGATCAAGGGAAGAAACGCCTGGTCATCCTGCATCGCTGTTTGCTTGAATGTGACTGGGCCAAACCCATGTGCGAACAATTCGAAGGCAAGGACTGTCCGGACAAACACAAGACCTGCATCGCCCGCTGCAGAAACGAGCAAGCCATCAAAGCGGCCCTTGCCACCCAGCCAGCACCGACCTGGGGAACCATCAAGCCCGAGGCCATCGAGGTCTGCCTGCCAAGCGGCGAGCATCAGTTCATTCGGGATCTGCGTTGCCCCGACGGAACCCCTCCCCGCTACGAGCGAGTGGGCAGCGTGGGCTCACGCAACCCGCCGCCCGAGGGACAGCAACTGGAGCTCATGCCCGACGCAACCAGGCCACTGAAAGAAGGCGAGTTGGACACGCATGTCGTGGATCAGTACCGACTGAATTGTGGTAAAAAGGAAGTCATCCTCTTCTTCGACATGTACCACTGCACCGGACCCAAGCCCTGGGCCGCTCCCAAGGGCTTCAGCCGGCCACTGCCCTAAAGCATGACCTTGTCGAAGACTTCCTTGATGTCGAAAACGGCCGCGAAATCCACATCCACCGGCGTCCGGGTGCCTTTGGGGCTCACCAAAAATCCCTTGAACTGCTTGGGGCCGCGTTGTTCCAAGTAAAACAGGTACTCGCCCTGCACAACCTTGAAGGGGATCTTCAACCTCAGCCGACCCTCGTGGGCCGTGATCTCCGTGTCACCACCCGTCATCTCAAACAAGTAGTCCACCCGAAGGCCCGGCAGGTCGGCGGGCGGTGGCGAGCTGTCACTCTCGGGCGCAGGCGGTACGCTGTCCGGGGACTGAGTTGGCGGTGCCAGTTGCGCTGCGCTCGATACCTCCTTCGACGGCTGGCCAAGAGCCCGAGGCGGACCCGCTTCAAAGACCTCATCTGAACCCAAGTTCACGGAGGTCGGCGCCGCGACAGGGACATCCACCGCAGGGACATCCACCGCAGGCATGGGTGCCGGTGTCGGTATGGATGCCGTGGCCTGACCTTGCATTTCCTCCATGGAGCCCCAGCCCGCGCCGGCGGGTGGCTCCACGACCTCTTCCACCAACTCGGTCAGCTCCATGACCTCGCTGACCCCTTGGGTAAAACCAGATCCTGGCGCAGCCAAAGGAGCCCCCTCGATTACCGGACTTGGCGAGGAGTCCGGC
>JAUVAM010000611.1 GCA_030591745.1 Deltaproteobacteria bacterium | reverse complement strand
TTGGCCGACTTCGAGCTTGAGGCCTCCGAAGGCCTTGGCCAGCACCTCGGCCGCCTTGGGGCCACGCAGGCCCAGGCAGGCAAGGGGTTCCCGGCCGTCGGAAGGCGCGGATAGATCCTCAATGACCGCCGGGCCTTCACATTTGATCCAGAGATCTTCGTCATGCAGCAGGTAGCCGTCGGAGATGCCCCGCAGCCAGCGCAGTATACGATCCGGATCGTCGGTGGCCACCCGCAAGAGGTAGCGGTCATCCCCGTGTTCGTCAGCCGGCATGCGCGCAGCCAAGGCCCTGGCCAGGGGTTTGCCCTGGCCGTCCAGCAACAGAGTGGACGTGCTTTGGCCTTCTTCCAGTCTGGCCAAGTCGGCCGAGCAAAGGCCGTCCAAAAGGGGCAGGGCTCGACCTTGCGCCACCTCGACCAGGAGAGCGCCCCCCGCGTCCACGAGGCCCGTGCCTTCTTTCAGGGCAGCCATTTCTTTTTCCTTGGCGCCGAAATGGGCGGGCACTCGCCAGCCGTCCTTGTCGATGAGCGTGACAGCCTGGCTTTTGTGCAGGGCAGAAAGGGACGTGCCGCGTACTTCTTTTGCAGCAGGGGTTGGGAAGTGGGGGTAGATAGCGTTCATCTCCTCCGGGACGAAATCGCAGTCTGCGTCCCGGATCAGCGTTGCCACGTCTGCTGAGATTTCCTCGAAGAGGGCCGGCTCCATTTTGCCTCGGCCCCATTCGAGTCGGGCTCCGATGTAACTGAAGGGGTGGATGCCGCGCAGGGTTTTGGCCACGATGGCCGCCAAACGCTGCATGTGGGCGGGGGTGAAGCCCCGCTGGGTTACCCAGGTGCTGCCGAAGCGCAGAGCCGAGGGGTGGATGGCGTTGGTGTCCCCGGCGATGGTGTTCTTGTTGCAGGTGATGCCGAGCAGGTCCAAAATGCGGGAGGCGATTTCGCCCGTCAGCGGCAGGCCGTTGGGTGTCTTTATCTTGCGCAGGTCCACCAGGCACATGTGGGTGTTGGTGCCGCCGTAAGCCAGATGGAGCCCCTCTTTCTCAAAGCCATCAGCCAGGGCCTTTGCGTTTTCCAGCACCTTGGCTTGCATGGCGCGGAATTCGTCGCTGCCGGCCATCTTCATGGCCACGGCTTTGGCGGCCAGCACATGGATGTGGGGCCCGCCTTGCTCGCCGGGGAAGACACCAAAATCCACCTTGGCGGCGATTTCGGGGTCGGTGGCCAAAAGCATGGCACCCCGGGGACCGCAGAGCGTCTTGTGGGTGGTGAAGCTGGTCACGTGGGCATGGCCCACCGGGTTGTTCAGAAGGCCGGCCGCAACCATACCCGCCAAATGCGCGATGTCGGCCAGCAGGATGGCGCCCACTGAATCGGCGATTTCCCGCATGCGGGCCCAGTCGATGTCCCAGGGATAGGCGGAAAAGCCGCCGATGAGTAAGCGCGGTTTGTGTTCTTTAACCAATTTGGCCACGGCGTCGTATTCCAACTTGCCGCTATGGGAAAGCTGATAGGACACCACGTTGTGGCTCATGCCCGAACGGTTCACCGGGCTGCCATGGGTCAGGTGACCGCCGTGAGTCAAGGCCGCGCCCATGACCGTGTCGCCCTTTTTGACGAAGGCGTTGTAAATCGCGTTGTTGGCCGCCGCGCCGCTCAAAGGCTGCACGTTGACGAAAATGTTTTCGGCGGGGACCCGCTCGTTGGCGAAGACGTCCGCCGTGCGTCGGCGGGCGGTCTGCTCCAGGATGTCGACATACTCGCAGCCCTTGTAATAGCGCCGGTTGGAATATCGCCGAAACTGGCTCAACTGATACTGGAAGGAGCCCAGGCGCTCGGCTGGTTCGAAATGCGTGCGCGGTGAGGGATAGCCCTCGGCATAGATGTTGGAAAACTCGCAGGACAAAGCCTGCCGGACGACGGCCGGGCAGATGCTCTCGGAGGCGATCATGATGATCTTGCGTTGCTGCCGTTCGCTTTCGTAGCGGACGATGTCGTTGAGCAAGGGATCGTATTCGGTCAGGTTCGACGTCGACACGGGCTGGACCACGGCGGACTCCTTCTGATGGGAGGATTCTCTAAGAAGATTGAACTACCACCGGCTTGCGAGCCTGTCAATGGCCGCATTTTCCGCAAAGGGATTGATTTTGTACGGAATTTAATTCGTCTCGAGAGCCCGCCGAATGGCGCGGACCATGCCCACGATGCAGAGGATGGTCACGAGGCAAACGAGGCCCAAAAGGACGAAAATGGGGCCGGTTTTCATGAGTTTCCAGGCACCCCGGGCCACCTGCCAGGTGGCATATTGTGCGTAGGCCATCATGAGCAAGGTGGGCAGGGAAATCCAGTGCATCATGTTGCGTATGATCTGCCATACCGGGTCCTGTCGTTCTTCCGGTAGTTCCAAGAAGCGTTTTTTGTAAGGTATGGACAAGAGCTTGGGACGCTTGCGGGCCCAATCCACGAGCCTGGCGGAGCCCATCATCATCAGCCAAATGAATAGGCCGGTCAGGGGGATGACCAACCAAGAAGCCAGGTCTTTTCCTGTCCAGCGATCGGGATGCCCCCCAAGGCCGAAATGGACTGGATAGCGCGCCGGCAGATCGGCGTAGGTGGCAAAGGCGAAGGCGAACAGGCCCAACAGGGTCAGCAGGCAAAGCCCAAAGGCCAATTTTCCGTTGCGCTGGGCGGTCAGGAGTTCGGTGGACGACATGGGTTTTTGCCTTCGATGTAGGCGTAGGCATTGTGGGCGTGGATGGACTCTTCGTTTTCGACTTCCACCGCCCAGGCCAGGATGCGCGGGTGGGCGGCTAACTTTTGGGCGACGCTTCGGGCCACGTCTTCGACGAACATGGGGTTGGCGTAGGCTTTTTCGGTGACGTACTTTTCGTCTTCCCGTTTCAATACGCTGTAGACCTCGCAGGAGGCCGA